>NZ_JBFUHV010000078.1:0-38869 GCF_056402215.1 Rhodococcus sp. P4_B6
ACTCCCGGAGGCAACCGGGTGGGAGTGCTCATGTGCAACCTGGCCACCCACCTTCCCGACCCCGCGCACCGCCTCGAGACGGTGCGCAACTGCATGAACGAGGGCAAGGCCGCGCTGCAGGCGATGAGCCCCGCCCAGGTGCTCGCGATGAGCGCCCTCGGCGCCGCCCCGCTCGGAGTCGAGATGTTCCTCGGCCGGCGGGGGCCGCTGCGTCCGCCGTTCAACGTCGTCATCTCCAACGTCGCCGGTCCCCGAACCCCGTTGTACTGGAACGGCGCCCGCCTCGAATCCCTCTACCCGCTGTCGATCCCCACCACCGGGCAGGCACTCAACATCACCTGCACGAGCAGCGACGACCAGATCGTCTTCGGCCTCACCGGCTGCCGCCGCACCGTCCCGGATCTGCATCCCATGCTCGATCACCTCGACGCCGAACTCGATCTCCTCGAAACCGCTGTCGGACTGTGACGCGAATTCGCAGTGGCGGTCACCACCGCAACTGCGATCGACCACCGCATCGGGCAGTCCGGCACCTGCGCGGCGTCCGGCCGTAGACAACGCACGGCTGACACCGCCTCCGCTGCGGCGACCCACCACACCATCTCGAGTAATTGGCGTAAGCGTCGAACGCCCTGGGTGGCGAAGCTTGCATGGTTTTCCACCCCCAACGAATTGACACCGGGGCGACTGCCGACGCCGAGAGCGCGCGCATCGGTGACCACGTATTACCACCTTCCTCCATAATCCGGTGGATATACGGAGGATATGTGAACTTTCCCCGCATATGCTCTCCCGCTCATACTTTGGAAGTCGGCGCACGCCAGTCAAACGACGGATGCGCCCTACGAACAAAGGAGCTTCGGTGACAGTAATTTCCGACAAGCTGAGGCGCGCAGATGCAGCCCCCACTGCCGACTGGGTCACGATTTCCGACTTGCATCAGGATCCGTTCCCGATCTACCGGCGCATGCGCGAGGAATCGCCCATACATTGGGTGCCGGAAGTCAACCGGTACATGGTGACTGGATATCACGCGTGTCACATCATCGAAAACGACCAAGCGACTTTCTCCGCAGATGAGACGGACTCTCTGATGAAGCGCGCGATGGGCCATTCGATGCTGCGAAAGGACGATCCCGAACACGATGTCGATCGCCGATCATATGGTGGCGTCCTCCGGCCGCGCGCAATCAAGGACACGTGGAATGCCATCTTCTTACAAAACAGCGAGAAGTACCTGAGCCGGCTGAAGGCCGCGGGACCAGGAGCCGATCTGGTGTGGGAATACTGTGCACCATACGCGGCGGAAAACCTTCGGCAAGTGATGGGTTTTTACAATGCGACCCAGGAAGACATGCAGCGATGGTCGCAGACGATGATGGATGGAACTGGCAATTATGCTAACGATTCCGACGTGTGGGCCCGCTCGGATCAGAGCTTCGATGAAGTCGACGACGCGATCGACGAGATTCTGCCCTACCTACGGAAGCATCCCGACTCCAGCTTGCTGTCGAAGATGGCCGAACTTCCGATCCCGATGGACGCAATCCGCGCGAACATGAAGATGACCATCGGCGGTGGTCTCAACGAGCCACGCGACGTACTCGGAGTGGCCGTCTGGGCATTGCTGTCGCGCCTTGATCAGTTGGCCCAGGTGCTGGCGGACCCGTCGTCGTATTCGATGGTGTTCGACGAAGCCGTACGATGGGTGGCTCCGATCGGCATGTATCCACGTGAAACCACCTGCGCGACAGTCCTCGAGGGCATCTCACTTCCGAAAGGTGCGCGTCTCGGTGTGGCCGTCGGTGCAGCGAACCGGGACCCCGCCGTCTTCGACGACCCGGAGGATTACGACATCAATCGCGCCAAGCAACCCCACCTCGCATTCGGTGGAGGAAACCACTTCTGCGCGGGCGCCTGGGTGGCCCGCGCGGCGGTAGCCGGCATTGCTCTTCCACAACTATTCGAGGCACTTCCCGGACTGCGACTCGACGAGAACAACCCTGCCACAGCCGCGGGATGGGTCTTTCGCGGAATGACGTCTCTTCCGGTCCGGTGGGGAGCGTAGTTCACCCACTTCGCACTCGGGTGTTCCGCGGACTGATCACCCTTCCCGTCACCTGGGACAACTGAAAGGCATTTTCGATGTCCAAGATCACGTTTCACCATCCCGGCGGACAGACCGACGTCCTCGACGTCGAACCGGGCACCTCCGTCATGCGCGCCGCCGTCACCCATGGAATCACCGGGATCGTCGGCGAATGCGGCGGACAGGCGATGTGCGCCACCTGCCACGTCTACGTACGCGAGCCCTACCTCGAGGCACTGCCCGCGATGGGTGAAGACGAGGACGAGATGCTCGACTGCACCGCCACCGACCGCGACGACACCCGCTCGCGCCTCGGCTGCCAGATCACGATCACCGACGCACTCACCGACATCGAGGTCGACCTCCCCGAGAGCCAGGTCTGAGCATGGAACACATCGTCATCGTCGGCGCAGGCCACGCCGGAACCCAACTCGCCGAATCACTTCGACATAACGACTTCACCGCCGCGATCACTCTGGTCAACGCCGAGGCAGGGCTTCCGTATCAACGGCCGCCGCTGTCCAAGGATCACCTCGCGCAGGCCGCGCCCCCCGAACCGCTGCCGCTCAAGACACACCAGTTCCTCACCGACCACGACATCACCCTCATCGAGGCCACCTCCGTACTCGACATCGACCGCACGGCCGGCACGGTGCACTTGTCGAACGGCGAGAACCTGCGCTACTCCGAGTTGGTACTGGCCACAGGGGCACGTAACCGGCTCCTGGCCGTCCCCGGAACCAACCTCAGCGGAATCCACTACCTACGCACCGCCGACGACGCCTCGCGCCTGCACGACGCCTTGGCCACCGCACGCACCGTGGCAGTCGTCGGCGCCGGGTTCATCGGGCTCGAGTTCGCCGCCGCCGCCCGGGCCCGGGGCCTCGGCGTGACGGTCATCGAGCACCACTTCCGGCCGATGGCACGCGCCGTCTCCGCCGACATGTCACAGGTCGTGGCCGACACCCACGCCGCGGATGGTATTCGCCTGGTCCTCGGCGAATCCATCACCGCATTCGACGGCGACGGCACTCAGGTGTCCGCCGTCCTCGGCCAGAACGGTCGGCGCTACCCGGCGGATCTGGTCGTCGTCGGCATCGGCGTCGAACCCGCGACCGAGGTCGCCACCACCGCAGGACTGGCCACAGAATACGGCGGCATCCTCGTCGACGCGTTCCTCCGCACCAATGACGAGCACATCTGGGCGATCGGAGACTGCGCCGAGTTCCCCTGCCCGCACGCCGGCACGCCGACTCGCCGTGAATCCGTGCAGAACGCGGTCGACCATGCCCGGACTCTGGCCCGCACACTGACAGGATCCCCCACCGAATATTCGTCACTGCCCTGGTTCTGGAGCAACCAGGGCCGGATAAAGCTACAGATAGCCGGCATCGGCAACGCCGACGACCTCTGCATCCCGCACGGTGACCCGCACTCCGGGCGATTCTCCGTATACCGGTTTCGCCAGGACAAACTGACCTGCGTCGAATCACTCAACAACCCAGCTGTGCACATAGCGGCCCGCAAGGCACTGGCCAAAGGAACTACACCCACCCCCGCCGAGGTCACCGCAGACGGATTCGACCTCAAACATTTCGTCGCACGCGAACCCACGAGCTGCTAATCTATCCGCGATCTGAACGCCGGCCCGAGGGCGCTCTGAATTACAGACTGTTGCAGTTATTTTCAATGAGATCATGAACCATAGACCACGGGGGTTGCGACCAATTCTTCAATGGTTCTCCCGACCCCTCCGGAAATGGGCGCCGACAGGGTCGACGCCCGTGGCACGAACAACACCGGCAATGCAGACGACAACAGGCAACTGGGAGTGTCCAATCAAGGTTGGATCCGACCTCTGCGTCGGTTAGTTACCGTTCGGGGTGATGCGGCCTTCGAAGGTGATTGCGAACGCGTTGAGCGCTGGCTTCCACCTCATCACCCATCGTGCCTTACCCTTCCCGGTGGGGTCCAGAGCCCGTGTGGCGAGATACAGACATGTCAGGGCTGCTTGCTCGGTCGGGAAGTGTCCACGAGCCCTTATCGCACGCCTGTAACGGGCGTTGACCGACTCGATTGCGTTTGTCGAGCAGATGACTCGCCTGATCTCGACGTCATAGTCCAGGAACGGCCGCGTTCTCTGTCCACGCGTTCCCCCACATCCGTACGATCGCCGGATAACGCTCGCCCCACTTCGCAGCGAATTCACCGAATCGTTCCTTCGCCGCAGACTCGGACGGTCCCGTGTAGACGGGTCTGAGATCACGCGCCATCTCATCCCAGTACTGTCCGGCGTCGATCCGAACGGTGTTGTGTATCAGATGAATAATGCACGTCTGCACCACTGCGAGTTCCCACACCGCGTTGATGGCATCGGGCAATGTCGCGTTCGCCGTTGACGGTGACCCCGATCGCGACTGGGGGCCCCTCCCGCGTGCTGGGGAACAACGGCCGGTTCTACCACTCGCCCATCTCGCCGACGACCTTGTCGCTGATGCGCGAGATGGCGCCCTTCGACACGGTCGCTCCGCAAATATCCTGGAAGTGGGCAGAGACCTCGCCGGTAGCTAAACCCTGTGCTGTCAAGGGTGATACGATCTCACCGATACCGGTCAGCCGACGTTGAAACTTCTTGACGATCTGCGGGGTGAACGAGGAATCAGTGTCTTGGTGAGCTGATTCAATAGCCCGTCTGAGCCCATCAAATCCACCCCCTGCTCCTTGGCCTGGGCCATGAGTTGCTCGGCCAACTGATTCTGATCCACCTCGGTCGCTGCCATGGGATCCAGTGTTTCGGTCATCATCGATCCTTCCCGCCAAGCAGCGGCTGGGCGTGTCGAACCAATGACATTGGGCGACTGCTACTCAGAGGTCTGCCGGACTGCAATGGAACTCGCCGTCGAACGGCACCAAATCGGCGTTGCTGATTCCACGTTTACGGAGCGATCGTTTCCGGAGCCACAAGCCAGTTCAGGTCTTATCACCCATCAGTGCGGAGATCCCGATCAAACGCTGCAATGGTGGACAGCCCATAGATGCGCTCGGGAGACGTGATGCCTTGCTGAAGTCTGGCCAACTGGGATTTGGCAGCACCGCCGAGTCGCACGTGGTACTCACGGACATCGATGGCGAAGGCGGCTGCGACATTGTCGGGACCAGGTCCGCCAAGAGGCTCCCAGAGAAGCGCGAAGTCGAGAATGTCATTGTCGTTGTGCCTGTTCCACATCTATTCCTGCCTGAGTTTCTTGATCCGTCCATTCGCAGGTTGGACACGGCGCTCCTCCACGACACAGGTCGTTGACCTCCCGCGGGTTGGCTTCGATCCATCATCGAGGCCGAGGACGATTACGCAGCGAGCTCTGTCCACTGCGAGGACTACGGAAGAGCCGGCGATAGTGCCGTGGCCGTCAAGAAGCCTCTCCCACATCGCACTCCCGCATGCTCCCCGCGCAGAGGGCCTGCGACTCAGACGGCAGATGATGTTCCAGAGGCATGAGCTGGCCCTCCATCGAGAGTAGCTTCTCGGTGCAGTGCCGGCGTAGGTGCTCCTTCGATCGCGTGTCGAGAAACGTGGAGAACCGCTTCTCCACCAACACCAACACACGTTGGTAGAACGTCGCCGGCGATATTCCGAACTCCGTGAAGACATAATCGTCACCGCCACCATAGAAGCTCCACCGCAGAGCGAAGTCGAGCAGCGCCTGATCGTAGGTATCCATCGGTTCTCCGCGGGTGAAGGGATGCCCGACCCCGGCGCACTCACCCGTTTGACTGCGCGCGGGATCGGACGATGCTTGCGGCCAATCGTCCACAGATCAGCCAGTATTGCGACAATTGGAGCTAGGGAGTGATCGGACTCAGCCCCGATGACCAAGTAGGGAACCCGATCGCACAATGACTTCGAAAGGCCAGCTGCCCTCAGGTTGACGCGGGCAGGTCGAGAATGTGCCGCAAACGATCCCGCTTGGCCACCAGGTAGGAAATGTTGAACCTCGTCGGCTGCGTCTGCAGCGGTATCAGTGATGAGATCACCACTCCGAGAGCAGCTAGTTGTTCAGATTTATCCGGGTTGTTGGTCATGAGCGCGACGGATTCGATTCCGAGGTCGACGATGATCGATGCGGCGGAAGCATAGTCCCGATTGTCGACCGGACAGCCGAGGGCCGTGTTGGCATCGACAGTATCGAGTTGCTGCTCCTCTTGCATCTGATACGCCTGCAATTTTCTACCGAGTCCGATTCCCCTACCCTCGTGGCCATTCATGTAGATCACGACCCCCGAACCGCGACGGCCAATGAGTGTCAATGACGCCTCTAGTTGGTCTCCACAATCGCACCGAAACGAACCAAAGAGGTCACCGGTCATGCACTCACTGTGGACCCGGACCGGCACCGCAACGCCACTGTTGACATCGCCCAGCACCAACGCAAGGTGCTCTACGTTGTTCTTCGCGCGATAGGCCACTGCCGTGAATGTTCCATAGGGAGTCGGCACAGTCGCTCTTCCAGTGCGATGCAACTTGGCTTCTGCTCGCTCGCGAGTGGCAATCAGGTCGGCAATAGTGACTACAGCGAGATTATGCTCCCGTGCGAATGCAATAGCATCGTCACCACGCAGCATCTCCCTTCTGTCCGCCGTTATGAGCTCGCAAATTAGTGCGGCCGGCTGGATTCCGGCAAGCTTGCATAGGTCGACGCCTGCCTCGGTATGCCCGGCGCGTGCCAGGACGCCGCCGCTTCTTGCCTGCAGAGGCATAACATGCCCGGGACGAGCGAGGTCCCCGGCGACCGTCAAGGGGTCTGACAGCAAGCGGATGGTGGCTGCACGGTCCGCGGCGCTGATGCCGGTGGTGATCCCTCTGGCGGCATCGACGCTGTCGAGAAATGCGGTTCGATGGCTCTCGGTGTTGTTCTCTACCATCATGGGGAGATGAAGAGAGTGCGATCGGTCCTCAGTTATTGCGGTACAAAGAAATCCAGACGTGTGTTGCAGGTAAAACGCAATGGCATCGGTATCGGCAAACTCGGCAGCCATAATCAGGTCAGCTTCGTTCTCGCGATCCTTGTCATCGAGGACCACCACCATATTCCCACGCGCGATCGCAGTGATCGCGCGTTCTGCTGTATCGACTTTCATTTTCTTCCCAGAACCTTCAGTTTCTCGAACGATGCCAGTGCGTAAACCCGAGCTACATCTTCGATTCCTTCCTGATGATGTGCGCGCGAAGATCGCGACCGTCGCTCGACACCCAACCCTTGTCTGTCGCGTAGGCGATCATCTTGTCGAACGCTGGGGAAAGCGGAGCCCAGACCTCGTTGATGCGAGCTCGAAGTTCACTGATCGTGATCGCCGTACCCAGGTCATCGATTCGGCCGAGGTTGGCAGCTCTCAGTGAAGAGTCGATACTCTCCAACGTCATTTCTGGGGGTGCCTGGACGTGGAGACGAGAAAGATCATCAAATTCTCGCAAGGCGACGAATCCCAACGAAAGTTCGATGAACATCATGCGCTCTCTTCAAGTCGGGACTCGGAGATCGCATGGGTACCGAACGTGCGGTCGTGATAGGTCAACGGACTCGAGGCACGGGTTTCCACCGCCTCGACGGATCCGGTAACTATTGTGTGATCGCCTCCAGACACGAGCTCTTCGGCGACGCAGGCAATCCACACCGGACAATCCTCGATCCTTGGCAACGCCCGGACTCGACTCCACTCGACTCCGTCGAACTTGCTCGGACCCTTCTTCGCGAACGACACGGCCAGATCGCCTTGTTCCGAATTCAACACGTTGACCGCAAATCTGCCTGTAGCACGGATCAGTTCGAGTAGATCGGAACGATCGTCAAGAGCAATCAGGACCATCGGAGGTGTCATCGACAGTGACATGAAGGCGTTGACCGTTGTTCCGTGCGGACGCTCGCCGTCGAGGGCAGTGATGACTGCGACCGGGGTGCACACGTGAGCCATCGCATCGCGGAAGATTACTTCTAGCGGATCGACTGTACGATTTGTCATGATGTCACGCTTTCTCGGCTAGTTCCTGGGCGTACTTCAGACGCATATGCTCAACGGCGTCGAGCTGGGCCTCCGCATGCCCTGTGCGGACTGCACGCGCACGATTCGCGGCATCGACAGTCGACTGATACTGCCCCTGAAAATGGGGGAAGACATCTCGAGCGAACAGCTCCGCAGAACTCTTGGTGTCTTGGGGATTCGCCCAGTCGTGGCCCAGCTGCAGCAAGCTTCCGAATCCACCGGACTGGTCCCACAGTCGCTGAACCTGGATCCGTGCCTGTTCGGCGGTTCCGATGACGCCAATGCCCGATCGGTTGATGAAGTCGATCATCTCGTTCACCTCGCTTCCGTTCACGGCCATCTGAGGGAAGGCGGCGACGTGCTGGAAGTATTCGAACCAGTGCTCGATGCCATACGCGACCTGTCGGCGTGCTTCTTCTTCGGTTTCTGCGATATGGAATGGCGAACAAAGGCTCCAGTTGCGCCGATCAACGGTTGCCGAGTTGGCGTCCGCTCGCTCTTCCACGATATCCCAGTGATGGGCAAGAGCATTGAAGCCGTCCGCCGACAGAGTTGCACCGATCGAAAGCAGCCCCAGTCCGTATCTGCCGGCGAGCCGGGCACCAGTGGGAGAGGCGACCGCGGCTACAGTGATGCCGATTCCGTCAGCAGAGAATGGCGAAAGTTGAAGCTTGGCATCGAACAGTTCATGTGTACGCGTCTTTGCGGACACGGTCTCCCCCCGCAGCAGGCGAACCACGATGTCCAAGTTCTCCTGCAGAAGTTCCCGCGTTTCCGTCGGATCCAGACCAATCATCGCCGAATCAGTTGGGAGAGAGCCCGGTCCTACTCCAAAGATTGTCCTGCCCCGAGTGAGATGATCGAGCAGCATGATCCGATCGGCCGCCCATAGTGGATTGTGATATGACAACGAAGTCACTCCGGTTCCGAAGTGAATGCGCGGCGCGCGTTGTGCCGCCGCTGCAATCATGATCTCCGGAGATGCGATGATCTCACTGCCGGCAGAATGGTGCTCGCCGAACCACACTTCGTCGTATCCCAGCATGTCTAGGTGTTCCACGAATTGCAGATCGCGTTCGAGAGCTGCCGTGGGGTTCTGGCCCGGCGCATGGACGGGAGCGATGAAGTAACCGAAGCGGAGTTTGGCCATGATTGCCTCCTGTAGGGATTTCTCTTAGGTTCTGATGAATTTCTGCAATGTCATGACATCGATGTCCGATGTCACCGCACTGATAGTGCGGGGACTATCCGCCGTTGACCTCGATGAGGGTCTTGATTGCCTCGCCTGTTCTCAACCGACTCAGCCCAGTCTCGACCAGTGCGTCAAAAGGCACTGTCTCAACCCAGCTGCTCGTCGGAAATGCGCCTCGCGCCTGCTGTTCGATGACATTCGGGAAGTCGTCGCGGTATCCGATCGAGGTGAGAATTGTCTTCTCTGCCATGAGGAGTTGGTTGAGGTCGATCGGCACCGGTTCCAGGTGCGTGGCAACCACCATCAGCTTGCCGCCTGGAGCGAGTATGTCAATCGCTTGCGCCATCACCGGCGCAACGCCGGCGGCGTTGATGCACGCCTGAACTCCTGAGCCTGCAAGTGATGCCAGATTGTCCCGGAAGTCAGCGGATGTTGGATCGAGAGTGTCGAAGCCCATGCCTCTCACGACGCTCCTCCGACGTTGAGCTGGTTCCACGATGACGATCCGGTTGATCTTCTTCGCACGGAGACTCAACGCTGCGGCAATGCCAATGGGCCCTCCGCCGAAGACCACCACGCTGTCGTCAACGCTGAGATCAGCCCGCTCAACCGCGCGCCAGGCGACCGCGATCGGCTCCGAGAGTGCGCCGTCCATCAGGCTTACCTCGTCAGGCAGGACGTGGAGTGCTCCTCGGGGCACGACGGCGCAGTCCGCCAAGAATCCGTTGAGCGAGAGACCGTAGAAGGCCGCGTCGAGGTTGTAGTTCGCATCGTCGCCTGGCACACGAAAAACCGGTTCGATTGCGACTCGTTGGCCCACTTCGACATCGATGTCGCCCGACCCTACTGCGTCGACGATTCCTGACGCTTCGTGCCCGAGCACGACAGGTCCTCGATGGCCGGTCGTCGGGTGCGCCGTCTCGAGTGGGGTAAACATCGGGCCATTGAATATCTCGTGCAAGTCGGACCCGCAGATGCCGTTGTATGCAATTCGCACCCTGACTTCCCCCGGACCGGGAATCGGTTCTGGCACATCCTCTATCCTTAGATCTTGATTGCCGTGATAGACCCATGCCCGCATCTCATATCCCTTCTGTTTGATCCCAGGTATCCCGAGCACATCGCCGGATTGCCGTACTTTGCGCACATCAAGTTGTTCCTCGCACCGCGGTCCGTTCAGCCGGCGCTTCATCGCCCAGGTCCGCTTGCCATACCGCCGGCGGTGGAGCAGAGTAGTTCGCATCACAACTACCAGGAGTTCGACCATGTCTTCGCCCCGTCGGCCATTGGCGCTTCCCAGTTCTGAATACGAGCGAATCTTCGCAATACTCGAATCATGCTCACGGAGTGCCACGCTGGATTCGTTCAAATTTCAGTTGATGGAGTCACTACATCGGTACTACCGTTGCCCCAACACGACTTTCTGGACTGGGCATACCTTTAGCTCCGCGTTCTCTGATCCGAAGCCGGTGACGACTGGCCGTACCACGGGTGCTGCGCTGGACGAATACCAAGAGCGTTGGCATACCAAAGACGTCTTCGCCACTCCACAATCACAAGCTCTGCTGAGACGGCACCCGGCAATCAACGCTCGCCAGCTCAGAAATTTGGATTCTGGTCCGTCTGAGTATCTCACCGGTTTCCTTTATCGCAACCACCTCCGTAGCGCATCTTTGATGCACCTTGATCTATCTCATGGCGCCCATGCTTTAGTCGGACTGTTCGATTCTGAAGAGCAGAAACCTGACTCGCAGGAGATATACGCCTTGGGACTATTGGCTCGTCAACTTTCCCTGCTCGCGCGGGCGCTTCCGACCACGAGATTGCGGTCATGGAGGGAGGGTCTCACTGCTCGACAGATTGAAGTGGTCGAGCTGATTGCGGATGGGAGTACCAACGAAGAAGTAGCAGCGATACTGACATTGAGCCTCGACACCGTCAAGAAGTATGCAAGCAGAATCTTCGCGCTGCTTTCCGTCCGCAATCGTGCCGAGCTGGTAAAACTGGTACTCGAGGAAGAACTTTCACTGAATCAGCAGGAGTCTAGTCGCGAGTTCGCGCCGCTCCCGATTCCCGAGTCACGATCAGACGCCATCGAGGGCCGCCTGCTCTAAGGCCGTGTCCCAGTAGCTGTGGAGGCCCCGAATTTCGTTTCCACCATCAACGGAGATCGTCTGCCCTGTGATCCACCCGGCATCTGACGACACCAGGAAGGCGACGACTTTCGCGACGTCACGAGGCTCTCCTACACGCCCGAGTGGGGTCCTCTCCAGGAACCGTTGCCCACTCAGCCCGGTTGTCAATCCAGCCGATTCCGTGAGATTTGTCCGTACCAGTCCTGGCGCCACTGCGTTGACCCGAATCCCATACTGCCCGAGTTCTGACGCGGCGACCTTCGTAAACTGACTGACGCCGGCTTTCGCAGTGCAGTAGTGCGCCAACCCATTGGTCGCTGCTTTGTAGTTCAGCGATGATGTATTCACGACATTAGCTGGGATACCATGCTTTACCGCACGATTTGCCAATATTTTTGTGCCGAGGAAGGGTCCGGTAGTCAACACACTCAGGACCCTTGTCCAATCCTCCTCAGTCAAATGCATCAACGGCGCTATGGTTGAGAATCCGGCATTGTTGATGAGGACGTCAACAGGTCCGAATAGACCTTCGGCAGAATCGAACGCGGCGTCCAGGTCGGACGTGGATGTCACACTACCCGGACACGATGCCACTCTGCCCTTGTACTGCTTCGACAATGAGGCCGCTGCCTCGGCAGCCACGATTCCATTCAGATCGAAGATCATTACGGACGCTCCTTGCTCGAGGAGCGCCTCGACGATCGCGTAACCGATCCCTGCTGCTCCCCCAGTCACGACTGCGATGTTCCCTGTGAGGCTCATATCTCTCCTTTGCTGTGCATTCGAGGATTTGCCGATCGTGGACCGCAGCGTCAGCTGACCCGCATCGAAGACGGATCGCCTCCGGACGATCTAGGCGACAACCGTTACCTGTGTCTACGACTTAATGTAGCCAGCGCGTCGTCGGCGTTAAAGTGCACTAAGGTGGACAATTCCGCGCAAATAGCGCATCTGTCTCAGTACGGCGGGGTGATCTGAGCTCGATGCCGACGACGCCCGACTTCCGGTGGATGTTCAGTGGGACATCATCTTCTGGTCACGTCCTCGCCGACACATTCCGCGAACGCTACATCAACCTCTCGGGCGTACCCTCAAGTCGGGCGGATGTCGTCGACGGTGGCGACACCATCGAGATCATCTGCGCCGCAAGAAGAAGCTGCGAAGTCGATCATCGCTTGCGCTCGATCGCTGAGTCGTACGTCTCGAGGCCACACGACTTTTACCGAGACGGGAGACACCGCTGGCGTGATTGACTTGACCAGGAGGGGCCGGCCCTCCACCGAGACGCTGGCGACCGGCGTCTGGACGACGATCGAATATCCCATCCTCCGCCCAACGAGAGATCGGGCAAGTTCATAATCGGCGACACGGTATCGGATAGTGGGATCCACGAATGCGTCGCGAAATAGTGACAGGGTGTATTCGCTGCTTGGTGCTGAATCGAGCAGGACCAACGGGTCATCCTCGAGCTCTGCCAGCGTGACGGTCTCTTGATCAGCGAGCCGATGCAGACCGGGCAGGAGGACTTTTCCGTACGTGCGGTACAGGTCTGCGGAAGACAATCCGTCGCCGAGATCGACATCGTAGACAATTGCGATGTCGAGTTCACCAGCCAACAGTCGACGTTGTACCTCGTCCTGAGTGGACTCGACAAAGGCGATGTCGACGTCAGGGTGAAGCGCGCCAAAGCCTTCGAGGAGACCCGGCAGAATTCGCGGCGCGAGTGAGAAGTAGCACCCGATGACCAGTGGTCCCACGAGTTGGGTTCCACAATTTGCCGCACCCAGCTGTACCTCATCTGCGAGGTCCAGCAACTCGACAGCCCGGCTGTAAACGAAGTTTCCTGTTGGAGTGAGACTCACACCATGAGCTTTGCGACGAACCATGAGCTGACTTTTCAAGATTCGCTCTAGTTCGGTGATCGCGGCGGACAGAGCTGTCGGAGACACGTGTAGGCGGTCCGCAGCGCCTGAGATCGATCCTGACTCGGCCACGGCTTTGAAGTAAGTCATCTGACGAAGCGTGTAGTCAGGCATCGGACGCTCTCCGATTCAGTAGTCGATACGCGGAGTATCTTTGAACTCTACTTGCGCGTGTGGCTCTTGCCATACTCGCTTATCCCGTATCGAAACTTGCGCCCAATTCGCGTCGCAGTTCGGTCAAGATCGCACGGCGTTTCAGTCCGACTTCTGGAGTGCGGATGCTCGAGCCAACGCGAGCACCGCGTTCCGGTGGTCCCGTGCGATCTCGTACCCCCCGGCCAGGAGGAACCACTCCCGCCAGTCATCGGGGCGAGCGGCGACACCCGCCCGGCATCGGGCAAGATATTCACTGGTCGCGGCGGGCAGCACACGACCGGAGGGACTGCGTGCCAGCTCTGGGTATCCTCGATAGTCTTGTTGAGCAACCATCTTTGCGAGCATGATGTCGGCGGTGCGGCCGAATCGGATCTGGCTGGCTGTCAACACTCCGATGACACCGCCGAACACGGTCAGCGCCACCCCCACCGCGATGCCCGGAATCGTCCCGGTCGCGACCATCGCCACGGCCGTTGCACCCAACGCGAGCAGCCCGGCGCCGACAACAATCGCCGATCCCATCGCCACCAATCTTTTGTTCACCCCACTCACCGTCCCAGTCGATTCCGGACGAGCTGCCGAAGAACGAAAACTGTGAACCACACTATGAATACCGCCGCCACGGCGAGAACGGCTTCGAAGAAGAGTCCCAAAGACATGATGATCCACTCCTAGTGTGACGGTGCTGCCGGTACCGGACAGAACGAGGGCAGATCCCCGACCGCACCAGGACACGGGTCGAACGTGAAAATGGTCAATGTCCCGGCGACCAACATCAGTGCTGCTGCCGCCGTGACCATTGTGTTCAGCCAGAACCGCAGCGCCGGCCGCGCCGCATAGTCGGCAATGATGACCCGCACCCCATTCGTGCCGTGCAGGACCGCCAACAGCAGGATCAGGAAATCCCACAGTTGCCAGAACGGGCTCGCCCACTTTCCTGCCACGAAA
The DNA here is from genome assembly GCF_056402215.1 of Rhodococcus sp. P4_B6. NCBI lineage: Bacteria > Bacillati > Actinomycetota > Actinomycetes > Mycobacteriales > Nocardiaceae > Rhodococcus > Rhodococcus sp. P4_B6. The sequence goes on from NZ_JBFUHV010000078.1 coordinate 14,479, forward strand.
GCGAAGTCGACCTTGAACACCCCGTCGCCGGCCACCACATTGACATACACGTGCACCAGAACCAACACCAGCAGCACAGCTCCAGACAACCGCATGAACAGCCAGGCGTACTTCTCGAAACTCGAGCGTCTCGGCTCGGCGGTTATAGCAGCGATGTTCGCTGTCTCATCCATCGTTAGTTCGCCTTTCACAGATAGTGGCTCAGATGTCGAATGACGAACGGCACCATCACCAGCACCCACAACACGATCACGGTCCACAGCATCCAGCGGGACTTGTCGATGCCCTTTGCCCAGAAATCGAGAAGGACGATGCGGATCCCGTTGAACCCGTGTCCGAGGATGGCGGCGACCAGTCCGATTTCGCCGATACCCATCACCAGGGTCTTGTAGGTGCCGATCACCTCGTCGTAGGCGGCGGGCGAGACCCGCAACATCAGGTTGTCCGCCACGTGCACCAACAGGAAGACGTAAATCACCATCCCACTGACTCGTTGCGCCACCCACGCCCACATCGACAACCCGCCCCGATAGAACGTGCTGCGGGCAAGACCGGTTCGGGTCGGCGACCGGTCAACTCGCAGAACTTCGCAGGGTACAGAGTCATCCATCTTGCCTCCTCGAGACCGAACCTTCAATGTCTGACGAGCGCCACCGACGCAGTGGGGCATTCCCGGCATCCGCGTCGTGTGGGCAATTCTCAGGTGAGAGCCGCAAGTTCGGCCGATCGCCAGGTACCGTCCGGGACCGCCAGCGACAGCAGAGCCTCCGGATCACCGACGGGCGGATAGATCGCAACGGTGTTGATCGACTTCTTCACCGCCGCTCCCTCTGCGCCTGTCATCTGCACCTGTCGGTCCCACCCGGAAGCGAAGACTGCCCCGGCCGGTCCAAGAGCAAGGCACGTGACATAAGAGGCGGGAGCAAACGGCACGAGATCTTGGCCGAGCAGATCGGCGACAGCGTTGTGCCCGACGAACTTTCCCTGCGGCAACGCGTGCTGGCAGCTCTGCATCACGACGTGGCCAGGGTCGGCATGCGCGGCGGCGGTATCTCCCGCGGCGAACACGTCCGCGAGACCGGCCACCTTCAGATGCTCATCGACGGTGAGACGGCCGAGGCGATCTCGTTCTCCGGAGATGTGCGCTGTCAAGGGGCTGGCCTGCATGCCCGCCGTCCAGATCACAGTGTTCGCGGCGATCCGGTCGCCGTCGGCGAGCTCCACCCCGTGCGCGTCGATCGAGGTCACATCCACGCCGAGACGGACTTCGACCCCGAGGGTGTCGAGTGCGTCGAGGATCGCCGGACGCGGTCCCTCACCGAGCCCGGATCCGACGACGTCGCCGCGATCGAGCAAGATCACCCGGATCGGCGCATCCGCGGCGATCTCGCGGAGTCGATCGGTGAGTTCGGTGGCGATCTCGAGCCCGGTGAATCCTGCCCCGATCACGACGACCGTGTATCGGCCCTCCGAGTCCGGGCATGCGGGCAGACTACGCAGGTGTCCGTCGAGATAGGTGGCGGCACCGAGCGTGTCGATGTCGAAGAGATGTTGGGAACCGGGAATGGTGGGGGTGACGAGTTGGCTGCCCGTGGCCAGCACCAAACGGTCGTAGCTCAGCGACGTGGTATCACCGGTTCGGGTGATCCCGTGAACCTGGTTGGTGGTGGTATCGATGGATGTGATCGTGGCCGCGACCCGCTCCACTCCGATGGGGCCGAGCAGCCCATCGAGGGAGCAGCGCTTGTTCTCCGGCTCCCGCTCGTAGAGGCGGGGCCTGATGACATGGTCGTCACCAGCATCGACCAGTGTGATCGTAAGGTCGTTCCGCGGCACGCCCGCATCGCGTCGCAGCCGGGCGGCGCTCGCCGCCGCCCAGACCCCTGCGAATCCGCCTCCAATAATCAGGACATTTGACATCTAGATTCTCCTTGTGCGTGAGCCGCCCACGTAGGACGGACGATTCGGAACTACCAGCGGCGCCTGCGATCAGCCCCGGTCGTACGCCTGGCGCATTCGTTCGGCGAGTCCAGGCGCGTGTCGTTCAGCTTCTACTCGCACGTCGTCGACGCTCTGACCGGCCAACTCCCGCCGCCACGCCAGATCCGCCTTCCGCATCGCCATCGACACCGCGCACGGCATCGACAGCTGGCCGGGCGGCATGTCTGCACCGACGCCCTGGGCGCGGATCTCGGTGCACCGAAATGCCTCCTCGGCACCCTCGATAGCGGTGACGACGTCCAGGACACTGATGTGCTTGGCCGAGCGGGTCAACACGAATCCACCTGCGGCACCGGGCACGGAGGTCAAAATCCCTGCGCGCACGAGCGCCTGCAACTGTTTGTTCAGGTACGGCGCCGGTAGGTCGTAGCTGCGTGCGAGCACAGCAGTCGACACCGGACGATCGTCATCCACCCATGCCAGCGACAGCACAACGTGCATCGCCCACTCGACACCTCGCGACATCCGCATAACCTAGATACTAAATATCTAGATACCAGGCGTCAAGACGCCACAACTCGGCCAGTGTGGGCCTGAGTTGGCGCCAGCTGTGGTGGAGCAGGTAGCTGACACAATCGCCACGCGTCGGTAGACGTACACCTCGTCGTCATCGAGATCCGGCACCGATCCCCCCTCGGGAAACTCCTGCTCGGCAGCATCGAACAGCGCATTCTGCTCGACAGTCCCGCACCCGTGCTCGCGGTCGAAGGCTGACCCACCGTGGTCGGCCCAGTCACTGCCTTCCGGGGCGAGGGTGCCGCGGTGAGATGCGAAGTCTCTTGGCCGGCTTGCGGTTCGCCTGCGGATCCAGTTGGGGCCGATCGAGGCCGAATCGCCGATCCGATTCGGTCATCCCGCCCCAGACGCCGTAGGGTTCGCCGACGTCGAGCGCGTGGCGTAGGCATTCGTTTCGGACCGGGCAACTCCGGCAGAGTTCCTGCGCCTGCCTCTCCCGGCGAATTCGCGTTGCTCTGCTTTCGCTGTCCGGCCCGAAGAAGACGTCCGCACGGGTGGTGCGGCACAGCGCGCGGGTCTGCCAGTCCCAGAGATCGGAGTGGGGTGTCAGCAGTCGAACGGTGAGTGTCAAAGATGGCATGGGATAGTCGTTTCCGACGCCTAGTGGTCGTCTTCGCCGATTCTGTGGACGTGGATCAGGTTGGTCGAGCCTACGGTGCCGGGCGGCGACCCCGCCACGATGACCACCAGTTCACCCTTCTGGTACCGGCCCAACCCCAGCAACGCGTTGTCGACCTGCCGCACCATCGCATCCGTGCTGTCCACCGGATCGACGATGAACGTCTCCGTCCCCCACGTCAGCGACAATTGGCTGCGCACCTCCGGCAACGGGGTGAACGCCAGCAACGGCAACGGCGTGTGCAACCGCGCCAACCGSCGCACCGTGTCCCCGGACTGCGTGAACGCCACCARCGCCTTCGCATCCAGSCGCTCCCCGATGTCGCGGGCCGCGTACGAGATCACACCCCGCTTGGTGCGCGGCACGTGCGTSAGCGGCGGCACCTGGGTGGACTCGTTCTCCACCGCCTCCACGATCCGCGCCATCGTGCGCACCGTCTCCATCACGTACTTMCCCACCGACGTCTCACCGGACAGCATCACCGCGTCCGCACCGTCGAGGACCGCGTTCGCGACATCCGACGCCTCCGCGCGGGTCGGCCGCGAATTCTCGATCATCGACTCCAGCATCTGCGTGGCCACGATCACCGGCTTCGCRTTCTCCCGGGCGATCTGAATGGCCCGCTTCTGCACCAGCGGCACCTGCTCGAGCGGCAACTCCACCCCCAGGTCACCGCGGGCGACCATCACCGCGTCGAACGCCAGCACGATCGCCTCGAGATTGTCGATCGCCTCCGGCTTCTCCAGCTTCGCGATCACCGGGATCCGCCGCCCGACCCGGTCCATCACCGCGTGCACCAGCTCCACATCGGCCGGGGACCGCACGAACGACAACGCGATGAAGTCGACACCCAACCCGAGCGCGAACTCCAGGTCCGCGATGTCCTTCTCCGACAGCGCCGGAACCGACACGTTCATCCCCGGCAGCGACACACCCTTGTTGTTGCTGACCGGGCCGCCCTCGGTGACCCGGCAGATCACGTCGTTGCCCTCCACACCGGAGACGACGAGACCGACCTTGCCGTCGTCGACCAGCAGCCGRTCGCCCGGCTTGGCGTCCTCCGCCAACTGCTTGTAGGTGGTCGAGACCCGGTCGTGGGTGCCCTCGCACTCGTCGACGGTGATCCGCACCTCCTCACCGTTGGCCCACGTGGTGCGMCCCTCCGCGAACCGGCCCAGCCGGATCTTCGGGCCCTGCAGGTCGGCCAGGACACCGACCGCCTTGCCCGTCGCGTCCGAGGCCGCCCTCACGCGTGTGTAGTTCTCCTCGTGATCGGCGTGTTCGCCGTGGCTGAAGTTCAGCCGCGCCACGTCCATACCGCTTTCGACGAGTTCGCGAATACGGTCACCGGTGGCGGTAGCAGGTCCAAGTGTGCATACGATCTTCGTGCGCCGGGACGTGCTGAGCAGACCGGGCTGTGCGGTGTGTGACGCGGACCGTTCGAGATCGATGGTGGGCATGTGGCTCCTCGCGGCTGAGTTGAGAGTGGTTGTGTGACTCGACAGGTTCCTCACGACGGGCAATCCGCGGTCGCCCGCGGATGCGGCGGCGTCGACGCGGGGCGGCTCCACTGACTGTCGATCAGTCCGACGACCTGAGCGGTTGCCTCCCGAAGGAGTTCGGCGGTGTTATCGAGCAATTCGCAGAGTTCCGCCGGTCCACGGGCGATGGAGAACGCCGCCGAGATCCGGGCAGCGCGAATCTCGGCTGCGGACAAGCGAACCGTACCGGCGATCACGACCACGGGGCACTCCGGCGGCGTCTGACGGACGACGCCCTGCACTACCTTCCCCTGCAGCGACTGCGCGTCGAAGGCCCCCTCCCCCGTGATCACCAGGTCTGCGTCGGCGCACAGTGACCGCAGTCCCACCGTTTCCGAGACGAGGTCGCTCCCGGGCACCAGTTCCGCGGCGAGGATTGCGCTCAGGCAGGCCGACATGCCGCCGGCCGCTCCCGCTCCGCGCAGGGTCAGAACGTCGGCCCCGTACGCAGTGCGGAGAGCGATCGCCAACTGTCCCAGTCCGGAATCCAATTCGCGGACCTGGTCGGCCGTCGCACCCTTCTGCGGCCCGAATACCGCGGCCGCCCCGTTCTCCCCGCAGAGGGGATTGTCGACGTCGGTCGCGACGCGCCAGCGCACCGACCGTGCCCGGGGGTGCAGTTGCGACTCATCGATGGCAGCGATGTCACCGAGCCCCCCACCGCCGGATTCCACGTCGCGACCGTCTACGCCGAGGAATCGCACACCGAGTGCGCGGAGCATCCCGGTGCCCCCGTCGGTGGTTGCGCTGCCGCCGATGCACAGAAGGATCTCGTCGACACCGTCTTCCAATGCGCTGACAGCGATTTCGCCGACGCCGAAGGTATCCGCCCGCAACGGTGACGGTGGAACGTCCGCCACGTGGGGCAGACCGTTCGCTTCCGCGGCCTCGATGATCGCGACCCTGCCGTCGTTCGACAGTCCGTAGCGGGCGGTCCGTTCGCGTCCGAGGGCATCGTGCGCGTGGATTACCCGGGGCTCGGCATTGCCCGCCGAGAGGAAGGTCTGCAACGTGCCCTCGCCGCCGTCCGCGAGGGGGCATTGCACGATCCGGACGTCGGCGCCGAGCGCCACCCGGACACCGGCGGCCATCGCGGCTGCGACGTCAACGGCGGAGAGGCTCCCCTTGAACGAGTCGGGAGCGAGGACAACGGTAGGTGTGCGCTTTCGCATGAATAGAGCGTAGGTCTCCCACGTCCGGCATCATATGTTCATTCCGCACAGATTCTCACCCAATTCGGACGGCCATATATGTGCATATTGTCGGCCGCTCTGGCGCGCTCAGCGGCGCTTCACGCTCCGCGGTACGGATCCTCCAGCGCCGCGGCCGCGAGGAGTGCCAGCCGCATGGCGACGGCGTGGTCGAAAGTGCGCAGGTTCAGTCCGGTCACGTGCTGGATCCGATCGAGTCGCTGGACCAGCGTGTTGCGGTGCACCTCGAGGGCGGTCGCCGTCGCGGCGATCGACAGATCGTGGTCGAGGAAGGCGCGCGCGGTCTCGCGCAGGGTCGCGGACAGCGGTGTCAGGACGCGCTCCACGGTGTCGTGGGAAATATCCCGGGACTGCTGTGCGACAGCTGTTTCGGGCACCAATGCGGAGAGTTCTATCTCCTCCCCCGCGGGCAGCAGGTGCACCCGGGGCAGGAGTAGGCCCAGCCGGGCAGCGTCCACGGACAATTCGTGAGACGAGGCAGCATGCCTGCCGGTGACGAGGCGGACGTCGCCGGTGCGCAGCCGCTGCCGGCTCGCGGCGAGGGTGCGGTCTGTCACCGAACCGCTCAGAACCCACACCGCGCCCTGCAATTCGGCCGCAACCACACCGGAGACCCCCTGGATCCGTCGAAGCAGGGCCACCGATGTGGATGAGGGAAGGGACGACGATCCGCTGCCGGAAGCGGGGACGACCGCGGTGATGTTCCACGGCGGGGTCATCGGTGAACCGATGTGGCGTAACGCTTCCAGCAGGCCGTTCTCGGTGACGGTTCCGTTCACCAGGCCGAGGAGCAGTTCACGCACGGCCGCTTCCCGCCACCGCGAACTGTCCCGGTGCTGTTCATTTCGCAGCAACAGTTCCACGGTGAGCGCGAGGACGTTGCACACCGACTCGACCTCCGCGGGGTCACCGGTGACCCCGACGGCTCCGACGATCCGCCCATCGAGCGTCAGAGGAATGTTGATCCCGGCCCTGACATCCGCCGACTGCTCGTCGGCGTCCACGAGAACTCGCCGGCCGTCCCGGATGGCCTCGAGTGCACCGGCGTGCACCGTTCCGATACGCGCCCCGTCGACCGACCCGATGATTCGGCCATTGCGGTCCATCAGATTGATGTTGTAGTCGAGGCGAGGGCTCACCTCGTCCACCACACGCTGAGCGAGTTCGCCGGTGAACACGTACGCGAATTCGTCCTCGTCGCCGTCCCGCACCGCCCACGTCATGCAGCAAGACTAGACGTCAGCGGTCGCAGCGGAGGTCGCAGCGGCGGAACAATCCCAACCCGGCCCGGCCCGTTGCCGGCACGGCCAGGTCGGTGATCCCGTGGTGCTCGACGGACGCCGATCACACCGTGACCGTGCTCGCGGCGGCCACGCGCACCTGAAACCCGAGTCGCGCGACGGCTTCCCGGGCGGAATCGAGCGCCCGATCGGCGGTGTTCCCGACCGCGCGCGCGTACGCGACCCGGGAATCGGACGATTCCAGGCCGGTGACCGCGTCGCCCGGCCGGACCAGGAGTTGGACGTCGGTGACGCCCTCGACTTTCCCGGCGTCGTCGAATCCGCTGACGTCGGTAACGACACCCGCGACGGGCACGGCGGCGAACCAGATCGCGGAACAGCGGGCCGGCCGCTCCTCGGCGAGAACGGCCCTGATCCCTGGGAGGACCTTCTCCCCGACGGTCTGCCGCACGACGCACTCGGCCAGGTCCACGCCGGTGGCGTCGAATGCCAGGGACGGAATCTCGTCGCCGCCCATCCGCACATGGGTTTCGATCACCCGGGGTCCGGCCGGAGTGAGCACGACCTCGGTGTGGGTGGCACCGAACTCCACCCCGACGGCGTCGAGCACCCTCGTGACATACGTATGGATCGATTCTTCCTGCGCCGTAGAGAGGTCGGCGGGGGCCACGTGCCCGAGCTCGACAAAGTTCGCCGGATCGGAGAACTTGCGGGTGACGGCCACGACCTGGTGTTCGCCGCATTCCGAGAAGGCCTCCACGCTGAATTGCGGGCCCTCGTGGAACTGCTCCACGAGCACCCCGCTGGTGGTCAGGCCGTCGAAATCGCCCCCGGCGCGCGCGAACGCCGCAGCCAGTGCGCCCTCCTCCCGAACCACGGCCACCCCGGCACTGCCCGCGCCACACACCGGTTTGACGACGCACGGGAGCCCGTGTTCGAACACGAAGGCGCGCAACGCATCCACGTCGGCGACGACGGCGGAGGCGGTTCCGTCGACGCCGGACTCGCGAAGCGCGGCCCGCATGGCGTTCTTGTCGTGGACCGACGCCACGGTGCGGCGCGAGTGAATGGACAGGCCGAGGGCCTCCCCGATCGCGGCGCAGCGGTCCTGGTCGCGTTCGCCGAACGTGGCGATCCGGGTGAACGGATGCTGTGCGTGCGCGGCCGCGGCCAGCGCGATCCACTCCTCGTCCGGGGCGTCGTGCCGCACGGCGATGACCCGCGCATGCTCGGTCAGACGGCGAAGCTTGGCGACGAATTCCAGTCGGCAGATCACCGAGGTCTGTGTGCCGGGCAGGGCGTCACGGACCCGGCCCGGGAGGTCGCGGCCGCTGCCGACGACGAGGACGTGTTCGGTCATTTCTTCACCTCGAGTGTCGAGAAGGGAGACAGTGCAGAAAGGTCGCCGGCCGGGAGTGCTCTCGTCCGTGCGCGTTCCGCGAGACTGCGATGCGCCGCCGTCCGGGAGACCACCGCCGCGGCCCCGAACGTCCCGGCCAGGACGGGCCAGGCCAGGAGCCCGGCCGGCAACAGCACGACGACCAGGAGGGTGGGGCCGAGGACCTTCTGGCCCGTCATGCCGAGGCTGAACGCGCCGAGGTAGCGGGCGACGGCGGGCGACGGGGACAGTTCGGCGGACAGTTCCCAGGCGGCCACGGAGTGGATGTTCTCGGCGATCGAGAGTGCTACCACCGCAACGACAACGGCGGCGATCGCCAACGTGGTGGCGGCCATCTGGCCGACGGCGAGTGCACCGCAGCAGAAGGCCATCAGTGCCCCGGTCCACGTCAGGAGTCGCACCGCCGCGGCCGTACCCTCGGCGAACCGGGCAACGTAGACCTGCAGGACCACCGTCAGCACGGTGTTGACCGCCATGAGCACCGGCACCCAGGCGATCGGCACCGACGTGTACTCGATGACCCAGATCGGGAGCAAAACGATCAGCACGGTGTCGTACAGCGACAGGACGCCGTTGCCGACCGTGAAGACCATGAACCACCAGTCGCGGAACGGCGAGCGCACCGCGGTTCCGGCCGGCTCGGGACCGACGGGGAGAGCCTTGCGTTGTACGACCGTTCCTGTCCTCCGGAGCACGAGCCGGACGGCGAACGCGATGACCACGAAGGAGATTCCGTTGCCCAGGAACAGCGCCGTGAACGCGGCGGGCGTGCCGGTCACGAAGACGACGCCCGCCAGCAGGAACCCCACGGTGAGACCCACGTTCCGGATGGCGCGGATGGTGGCCATCGTCCGGGTCCGGTCGCGGCCGCCGATCACCGCCGTCACGACGGCCTGCTGGATCGGGCTGCTCGCCCGGTCTGCCGCGGTGAGCAGCACGGTGAGCACGACGTAGCCGGTGAAGTCGGATACGAGCGCGAAGCATCCGTAGCCGAGGCCGCGCAGCAACAGCAGGGCCACGTAGAACCGGCCCGGCCCCACCCGGTCCGCCAGCCTGCCCAGCGGCACCGGGGCGAGGAGCGCGAGCGCACCCGCTGTCGTGGTGGCCAGGGCGATCTGGTTCGCGGTGAGACCGACCACGCCGATGAAGTACAGCGCGAAGGACGCGAAGAACATCCCGGTGCCCAGCGAGTCGATGCCGGCGCCGACGGCCAGCGTGCGACCGGCCGGACTGTCGGGAAGCAGGGCCTCACCCAGCAGCCGCAGGCGGGCGTTCACGGGAGTGTCCCCGGCGTCACGAATGCCTGCACGAGATCGGCCGACCGCTGCACGTGGGTGGGGGTCGCCGCCTCAGGGGCAGGCCCGCGCAGGTGGTTCCAGGCGTACCGGCGGGCCGCGTTGACGAGGAGGTCGGTGGCCGGGGACGACTCGGCTGCAGCGGACTGCGCGACCAGCGCCGCCGCGGTGAGGAGTCGGCTCATCCGGTCGACGAGCACCCACCCGGCGGCCGCGACGGTCGCGGGGTCTGCCCCCACCCATTCGTGACGGGTGGTGCTCAGGGCTCCGTGCGCGTCGTCCACCATCTGCCAGGCCGCGAGAAGTCTTCCCTCGGGGGCCACTCCGAGAAGCTCCCTGGACCGCTGGGCGGCCGCGTCGAAGTGTTCGCGAATCGTCAGCAGTTCCAACGCATGGGTGGTCAGGGCCCAGCAGTCGGCCCGGGCGGTGCCGCTCCCGTCGGCGCGGGCGGTGTCCGCGGCGAGCGAGTAGGCGATGCACCGCCGGGCCACTCTCCGGGCGCGGCCGTGCGACGGCTCCGGCAGGGCGAACCAGGCCCGGGCGGCCATCACGTCGACCACCCGGTCGGCAATCTCCTCGCGACGAGCATTCGCCCACGCGCTGCCGTCGAGCGGGTCTGCCGCGCTCGCGAATCCGGTGACGGCGCCCTCCAGGATGCCGAGGCCGTCGGCATCCCAGACCGCCGCGACCTGATCGGGCGCGGCCGAGGGCAGTGAACGTGTGCTCATGCGTACTCCAGCCAGTGACGGTAGGTGGGCTCGCGCCCGCGGACCACGTCGTGAAAGACGTCGCGCAATTGCTTGGTGATCGGGCCGCACCCGCCTGCCGCGACAGGGCGGTCGTCCACCGATGCCACGGGGACGACTTCGGCGGCCGTGCCGGTGAGAAACGCCTCGTCGGCGACGTAGAGCTCACTGCGGGTCAGACTCTGCTCCCGGACCGTGATCCCCAGGTCACGGGCGAGCGTGATCACGGTGTCGCGGGTGAGACCGGGCAGGATGTTGTCGCCGACCGGCGGGGTGATCAGCTCACCGTCGCGGACGGCGAAGATGTTCGCGGCGGACGCTTCGGCCACGTGCCCGGTGGAGGTGAGCATCAGTGCGTCGTCGTATCCGGCGCGCACTGCCCCGACCTTGGCCAGAGCCGAATTGACGTACGCACCGGTCGCTTTGGCCAGCGGGGGGACCGAGTGGACCCCATTGCGTTGCCAGCTGCTGACGACGAGACGGCAGCCCTCCTGGTCCGCGGTTTCGCCGAGGTACGAACCCCACGGCCACGCCGCGACGGCCACCCGAGCCGTGTCCAGCGCGGGCGCGACACCCATCGAGCCGTAGCCGAGGTAGACGATCGGTCGCAGATAGCCGGAGTCCAGGCCGGTGCGGCGCAGCAGTTCGAGCGAGATCTCGGTGAGTTCGTCCACCGACCACCCGGGGTCCAGCAGATATACCCGCGCCGAGTCGTGCAGCCGGCGCAGGTGGTCGCGCAGCCGGAACACGGCCGGACCGCGGTCGGTCGCGTAGGCCCGGATGCCCTCGTAGACACCCCATCCGTAGTGCAGACTCGGTGTCAGCACGTGGACCTGCGCCTGGTCCCAGGCAACGAATTCACCGTCCATCCAGACGGTACCGGTCGGGATCAGTTCCATTGTTCTGCTTTCGGTTCGGTGGCGGCGGGCCGCCGGGACGGGACGGGGACTGCCGGTGCGCCGACCAGGTCCAGCCGCCGCTCGATGCTGCGCGACTGCAGCGTCAGAGCCTCTCGGAACTTGTCGGCGCCTTCTCCGCGGAAGGCGAACCAGCCCCAGCGGGGTCGTAGTCGGCAACCGCGGGCGATCTTGGCCTCATAGGCGGCGAGGCCGTAGTGGACGCGACGGATGCCGTGCTCCACCGCCCACCGCGCCGTCTCGTGGTAGGTCAGTGTCAGGTAGCAGCCACGAACGCCTGGGGCGAATCCGGCTGTCCTGGCGAACAACGTGTCGAGGGTGCGGAGGTAGAGCACGAAGCCCACGAGCCGACCGTCGCGCTCGGCGCCCAACACCACGCAGGAATCGCCCAATTCTTCACGGACGGCATCGAAATCACGTCGCACCCGGTCTTCGCCGCCGGGCAGTCCGTACTTGGCCCGGTGCGCGACCTGGAGGGCGACGACCTCGTCGTCGATCGCCGTGGGACCGCAGCGGACCACTGTGCGCAGGCCGGCCTCGGTGTAGTCCGCGACCTCCTTGCGGAGCCGGCCGCGACGCCGCTTGCTCAGGCTCGCGACGTACTCCGCCCAATTGTGGCCGCTCAGGTCCTGCACACCCTCGGCGCCCAGCAGGGCCGACGTGTACCCGGCGCGGGACGCGGAACCGTCCACGTCCTCGGCCTCCACTCCTCCGATGTACAGCAATGCCACACTGCGGCAGCCGAGTTCGTCACCAGCCTGATGGAGCAGGTCGGGCAGGGCCGCCATGACCGCGCGACGCTGATCGTGCGAACGGCCGGGGGCGTGCGCGACCCCGTGATGGTTTCCGAACGTCGCGAGCGCCACCGACGGGTATTGATCCTCGCGGGCGGCCGGCAACGCTTCGGTCAGTTCGGCCCAGCGCAGACGATCGGGGTGATCGAGCAACTCCGGTTCGGCCATCGGCCCTGCGGTTCCCGCCAGCCGGGGCGGGTCGTAGAAGAGCAGGCCCCCGGGTCGCGCCGTGAACAGCAGCGGCGCGATCGCGACGGTCCGGCCGTCCGCACGGACCTCGAGGTAACGCACCTCGTGCAGGTCGGTGCGTTCGGTGAACCGCCACCACCGCGCGTCCTCCCAGATGATGTCCGGGTCGGCGATGCTCGCGAAGTCGGCGGCGGTCGGGCGGGCGCCGCGGGGCAGGACGTGGCCGGTGAACCCGTCGACCTCGGTGGCGGTCATGCCGCGTCCTCGCTTTCGACACGGTCCCAGGCGAATCCGGAACTCACCTGGTCCGCGGTGTCGATCAGCCGGTGTCCCAGTGCGGTGAAATCGGGGTCGGTCACCACCCAGTAGGCGAGGAAGTCCGCCGACTTGCGCTCGTGATACCGGGCGGGGGTCCATTCGTCCCCGATGTGAGTGTTGAGCGTGAAGTCGTGCACGCCCGGCGGTGCGTCCGGCAGTCGCGATACCCGGCCCTGGCGCGGCGGCACGCCGTAGAACGCTGCGTGCGGGGTGGTCGCCACCCGGTCCCGGACAGCGTCCAGGTCGGTCGGCAGCCCGCATTCCACCCGCGCCCAGAGGTGCCGGGGGTCGATGCCCAGGACGTGGCGGAGCATCGTCGGTATCGGCCCGCCTGCGATCCGTGCGGCCACTTCGCAGAGCACGATGTCGCCGCCGGCGGTGACGAAGAACTCGGCGTGCACGCAGACGGTGGGCGGCGAGGCGAGTGCGTCGACGAGCCGCCAGGTCTCGTCCACGAGGCGCGCACAGACCGGGTCGGTGGTGTCGACCGACCGGGAGCCGAACGGGGCGTCGGTCCAGTGTTCGAGGCACCCTTGGCCGGTGTAGCGGGAGGCGATGGCGGCCACCGGGTCTCCGGTCACGCGGAATGCGTCCACATGGTGTACGGCGCCGTCGACGAACTCCTCGACCTCGTACGGTGTGGCCGCGACGATGTCGGCGAGTCCGGTTGCCTGCGCCGGCGAATCGAGTACGTACACGCCGGTCGAGCCGGATCCGCTGCGCGGTTTGACGACGACGCGGCCCGCGTTGCGCCCCATGAACTCGACGATGTCTGCTGGGTGGCGCACCGGCGCGAAGGCCGGGACGGCAATTCCCGCAGCCTGCGCCAATTCCTTCATCAGGATCTTGTCCCGGTAGGCGCCCGCCGTGGCGGTATCCAGACCGGGCAGACCGAGTTCGCCCCGCAGCCGGGCGGCCCGCTCCACGTCGACCTCGGCCAGGGCGAAGACCGCGGTCGGCCGGTGCCGCGCGGCGAGTTCCCGAGCGGCACCCAGCACGGCATCGTCGTCGGAGTAGTCGGCGACCGTGACGATCTCGGCGAACCCCTCACCCGGATCCGTTCCCGCGGCGCAGACCGCCACCAGCCGGTCGCGCTCCTCTGGCAGCCACTGGGCGAAGGGCAGCCCGGCCGCGCGTGGGCTGATCAGTACGAGAATCATCGAGACGCTTCCTTCCTGGTGACGGAAATTCCGTCGAAAGTTGTTTCCAGCGCGGCGAAGACCTCCGCGGTCGGGGCGTCCAGCGGTATCCCCCGCACCCTCCGTTCGCGCTCGTGGGCGCGTTGCGGGTCGCCCGGTGCCACCACCGGCGTCCCGGTGGCGGGCGTTGCCCCGCGGACGGTGCCGAGCAGGTCTGCCAGCCCGGCCGCGAATTGCTCATGGCCGCTGAATGCTCCGGGGTCGAGGGCGAGGACGAAATGGCCGACTCCTCGGCTGCGACCGGGGGTTCCCTCACCGACTTGCTCGAGATGCCAGTCGGGCGGCGACCCGGTCAGCACGGCCCCCAGCAGGGTGACTGCCATCGCCAGGCCCTGCCCCTTGTATCCGCCGAGGGGCGACAGGGCGTACGCCTCGTCGGGTTCCGCGGTGGGCCGCCCGTCGCAATCGGTGGCCCAGCCGCTGTTCAGCGGTCGTCCCTCGGCCCGGCGGTGCTTGACCTCGCCGAAACACACCTGGCTGGTGGCCATGTCCAGGGCGAGCCCGTCGTCCCCCGTTCCCGCGGCCACGCTGATCGGGTTGGTGCCGAACAGCGGCTCGATGCCACCGAACGGAGCGACCCGGGAAGCGGCGGACGTGACTGCGATACCGATCATCCCCTGCCCGGCCAGGTGCCGGGTGTACACCGAGGCCGCGCCGAAGTGGTTGGAATTGCGCACACCCACCGCCGCGACGCCGAAAGCCTTCGCCCGGTCGGCCGCCAGGCGGGCGGCGGCGAGTCCGGCGAGCACGCCGAGTGCGCCGTCCGCATCCAGCAGCAGTCCGGCCCCGCGGTCCCGGACCACGGTCGGGCACGCCGCGGCATTCGCGACACCGGTGGCGAGTTCGTCCAGGTATTGCGGCAGCAACCGCAACCCGTGAGTGTCGATGCCACGCAGGGAGGTGTCGACGAGCGCGTCGGCCACCAGATCGGCGTCGTCCTCCGGCACTCCCGCCTCGACGAGTGCGATCGAGGCGAGCCAGCGGGCCTCCTGCTCGTCGAGCAGCGAGCCGGTGTCCGATTGTGTCCGGCGAATCATGAAGCACTCCAATGCATGAAGACGTGTGGGCCGATGCCCGGGATGTCGAACTCCGGACCCAGAATCCGGAAGCCCTGCTTGACGTAGAAGCCGGCGGCGGTCGTGCGGGCGTTGCACCAGACCTGGTCGGCGCCGGCCAGCGCGGCGTCGGTGAGAACGGTGCGCAGCAGTGTGGTCCCCGCACCGGTGCCGCGGACCTCCTCGAGGGTGGCCATCCCGCGGAGGCGCCAACCCCGGCCGGGGAGAAGACCGGGCACGGCGTGCCTTTCGGGTGGATCCTCGTGGTACAGCGAGGCCACGCCGACCGCGCGCCCCGCGACGAGCGTCGCGAAGTGCCGGCTGCCGACGTGCGCGTCCTCGGGGTAGGCGCAGGTCTCGGCCGGTTGACCCGGCCTGAGCACCGCGTGGCGGATCGGTCGCACGTCGGCGGCCGGCACCGGCCGCACCCGCCAGCCGTGGGCGGCCGGATCGGGGAGGTAGCCGGAACCGGGACGATCCGGGAGGGTGACGCGGCCGGCGCCGTCGAGTGCCAGTCCGTGGCCGGTGTTCACCGCGAGAAGGTCGACGGCGTCGACGTCCAGGTGGTCGGCCAATCCGCCGAGATGGGCCGTCGCCGACACCCCGGCCGCCGACTCGGGCATGCAGCCGAGCATGGTGATCAGGCCGCGTTCACGGGCCCGGCGCAGCAGCGCGAGGGACGGGGTGATGCCCCCGGCCTTCATCGGTTTGACGTTGATGCCGTCGAACGCGTCGGTGCAGGCGTCCAGGTCGCGCGGCGACGCGATGCTCTCGTCCGCGATCACCGGGATCTGGCTGCGCGCCTTCAGGATCCGGGCTTCCCGCCACGCCGAGCGCGGAAACGGCTGCTCGATCAACTGCACACCGAGTTCCTGCAGACCGGGCAGCACGGGGAGCAGTCGGGACAGCTCCCAGCCGCAGTTGCCGTCCACGTAGAACGGTGCGTTCGTATGGCAGCGCAGTTCCTTGACGACGGTGAGATCGCCCGGATCCGCGAGCTTGATCTTGTACGCCGACCATCCCGGCCGCTCGCGGAGTTTGCGGACCATCACGTCGGTCTCGTCGAGCCCGATACTGAAGCTGGAGCGCAACTCCCGCGGACATTCCAGGCCGAGAGCCTGCCACAGCGGCACACCGAGCAGCCGTGCCCGCAGATCGTGCACCGCGGTGTCGAGGGCTGCGAGGACGAACGGCGAATCGGGCAGCGCGGCGGACAGCGCCCGCCACACCGCGACCGGGTCGTCGGGACCCAGATCGATCAGTAGTGGCGCGATTCGCCGCAGATCTGCGTGCATCCGGTCCAGACCCGAGTTGTAGTGGTCGGTCATGAACGCGGAGGCCTCGCCGAACCCGGCGAGACCGTCCTGCTCCACCTCGACCACCAGTCCCCGCTGCACCGGAATCGCCTCTCTGGCGGAACGCCACAGATGCCGTTGCGTCAAACTGATCTCGTGCGCGGTGACCTTCACGCGCTGCCCCCGACGCCGAAGAATTCGCGGTCGCGCGGGCCGTGGGGGCGGAGGTCGTCCCACCACTGTGCGTACTCGTCGTACTTCGCGAAGAAAGGCTTGCCGACCAGGTCCGGTCGGCGTGCCTGCAGGAACCGCAGTGCGAACGCGCGTCCGCCGTCGAGATCCACGACGCCGTCGACCACGACCTTCCCCGGCGACGCCGACATCACCGGGCCCCGCGCGGTCCGCCCGAGTCCGGAGACCCGTTGCAGCGCTTCGCGGTAGATGTCGACCGCTCGCGCCAGCGGCAGACCGAAATACGGTCGCGCACCGGTGTCCCGCTCGACGAACATGTAGTACGGCACGACCCGGTTGCGGACCTGCGCCTGCCAGAGGTCGGCCCACGCGCGCGGGTCGTCGTTGACGTGACGCACCACGGGAGCTTGTGCGCGCAGCACCGCGCCGGTCGACGCCAGCCGGGACAGCGCCTCCTGTGCGGCATCGGTCTGCAGTTCCGCGACGTGCGACAGGTGCAGCATCATCGCGACGTGCTTGCCTGCGGCGGTCAGCCGCTCGAGCAACCGCAGCAGGTCGTCGGCTTCCGGTCCGGCCAACAGCCGGTACGGCCAGAACGAGACGGCCTTCGTGCCGATCCGGATCGTGTCGACGTGTTCCCGCCCCGGTTCGAGCAGCGGCTCCAGATACGAGGCCAGCAATTCGGTCCGCATGACCAGTGGGTCACCCCCGGTCACGAGCACGTCGGTGATCCCGGGGTGCAGGTCGAGGTACCGGGTCATCGCCTCCGGGCCGGACATGGCCATCTTCAGATCCGGGGTGTCCACGAACTGGGCCCAGCGAAAGCAGTATCCGCAGTAGCTGTGGCAGGTCTGCCCCTGGCGGGGGAACACCAGCAGTGTCTCGGCGTACTTGTGCTGCATGCCCGAACCGTCGATGTCGTCGTGCCGGGGAACGTTCATGCTCAGCTGGTCCCCGGGGTGCGGGTTCAGTGCGGCCCGGACCGTGTCGACCGCCTGCCGGACGGCGCTCCGATCGCCCAGCACCACGGCCTGCTCGATCAGGTCGAAGTGCGCGGTCTCGAGCATGTCGCGGTGCGGGAAGGTCAGCCGGTAGATCGGGTCGTCCGGCGCGCGGTCCCAGTCGATCAACTCGTCGACCACGTAGCTGCTCACCTTGAACGGCAGTACCTGGGACACTACGTGGGCCTCGTGCCCCAGGATCGGGTCGCCGGTTCGCTCGGCGACGAGCTTGTGGAGCCGGGCGCCGCTGATCGATCGCGGCGCGAGGGCCGTGCGGGTGTCGAGATCGAGCACGGTCATTTGTCCGTCACCGCCACACCCCAGTCGAAGTCGACGTCGCCCAGAACATTCATGTCCGACATCAGCGAATACAGACCGCTGTAGTCGCGCACGAGCCGCGAACCGGATTTCTCGGCCCGCACGTCGGCGAGCATCTTCTCCCAGCCGGTGACCTTCTCGATCCGGAAGATCGCCTCCCACGTCGAGTAGTCCGTGGCGACGAACGCGTCCAGGCCGGCGACGAGCATGTCCAGGAAGAAGCGGCGCTTGTCGGGGTCCAGCACGTCGTACACCAGCTTCGCCATCTCGTCGGAAATGGATGCGTGACAGTACTCGTCCCGGTTGTGCAGCTTTGCGGTGGTGGAGTTGACCACCTGGATGTCGTGATCGTCGGCGAGCAGATCGAGATACGCGTTGATCGAGATCTCGGACACCGTGGCGAAGGCCAGCGTCGTCAGGCTGCGCTGCCAGCGTTCGGCGGCATGGGCGCGCAGCCGGCGGTGTGTCCGCGACGTGTGCGATTCGGGTAGGGCGCTGTCGGGGAACGGGTTTCCCCGTTTTCGTCTGGTCAGCGCGCTCGCGTTGATGTGCATGAGGGTGTGGTACTGCTCGTCGACCATTGCCTGGGCGAGTGCGATATCCATGTCCTGGCCGCCGAGACCGGGGAACTCCCCGTCCATGACGAGCGCGAACGCAGGGTTGGCGACGCGTTGCTCGGCGAGCACCGTGTGCCGGTTGTACGCGATCCAGGCCCAGCTCAGCAGCCGCGACCGCAGCGCGTCGGGCATCGCCCGCCACGTCGGATGGTCACGGAACGGCACGATTTTCTCGGGGTAGTCGGCCCGGCCTGCGTCGAACAACTCGTCGAGGTCGGGCTCGTCGCGCTTCACCGTCGACCGTCGGTGCCAGTTGCCGGCGAGGCGGCTGATGACGGCGTTCTCGGCTTCGTCGGCGGGATCGAACGACGGCAGTCCGGGGAGATGGACCAGCCCCTCGGCGTCGGAGCACTGCAGGTCGTCGATGATCATGCGCGAGTCCGGTCGCCGGCCCAGAAACGGGTGAGGTGACGGGCGCGGTCGGCGTACTCCGAGCGCGCGTGCAGCATGCGCTGGTTGTCCCAGATGAGCAGCGCATTCTCGGGGATCAGCACGCGGGTGCGCAGCTCGTGGAACAGGTCGCTGACGCGATGCGCCAATCGGCGACCGGCCCGGCCGAGCGGCAGCCGCGAATCGTCGACGTCGGAGTCCCGGTGCGGGTCGTAATCGGCGGCGGTCAACAGGTTGTAACTGAACCGGAGCGCGGCGCGGCCGGTGTCGTCCGAGCCGAGCATCGTGGTGCGTACACCGCCGCCCGGGCCGGGGAACGTCAGTTCGGCATCTGTCAGCAGAGCGACCTCGGCGGGTTCCAGGGCGTCAACGAGTCGCCGGACGTCGAGCAGATCGGTGTGGCCGCCGCCGCAGCGCGCCTGCCGGTGGCAGTACAGCGCCAGGTATGCGGGGCTGGGATCCCAGCCCGGGGCCTCGGTGTGCGCCAGAATCGTGTTCGCGCTCTGCGAGTACGCCCGATGATCGTTGCCCGGGCGGTACGTTACCTCGTGCGTGAGCAGCCCGTTGTATTGCGGGACCAGATCACCAAGGGAACCAACCACTTCCAACGCCGCGAGACGACCTGGCACGTCCCGTACGACGACGTAGCCGTCCTCCTCCAGCCGGTACCGGTCGATACGGCCCTCCATCGTTTCCACACTCGGTTGCGCAAAAGCGACATGACAATTCGGCGACATCCATTCCTCCATTCCGAAGATACGACTGGGATACGTGCCCGTGATGCCGGTCGATCGAGACCGGGAGCGTCGTGATCGGTTTCAAGAATGTGGTCGTGCCGCCACCCACGCCAGTCACCCTAGGGGCGCCAAACCGTCACCCGAACAGAACTGCCGGGGATGTAACAGCCGGGCGACGCTGGTGAGACCTGTCAGTGCAGATTCGTCAGAAACAACATTGTCCGTACAGTACGTATGGGCTAGACAATATGGACACCTCGTTGTAATGTCCGTCACAGCGCTGATGAGTCCGACAGACGGGCACAGAACGAACGGCGCAGGAGCGAGGAGGAACCGACATGCGCGCAGTTGTGCTCGACGGGCAAGGGAATCACCAGTTGGTGGACACGTCCGCCCCGGTGCCCCAGGTCGGCGAGGTCGTCATCGAGCCGGCCGCGGTCGGCGTCTGCGGGACGGACCTGCACCTGGTGATCGGCGACTACCCGACCGGCCGGTTCCCGGTGGTGCCCGGTCACGAGTTCGCGGGCCGCATCGTCGAGGTCGGGCCCGGTGTGGACAACTTCGCGGTCGGTCAGCACGTGGCGGTCGATCCGAACGTGGCCTGCGGCAAGTGCCCCGACTGCCTGGCCGGCGCCCCGAACCTCTGCGACTACCTGGTGCCGATCGGCGTCACCTCGGATGGGGCGTGCGCGGAGTTGGTGAGCGTGCCCACCAAGGTGGTCTATGCGCTGCCCAACGGGATGAGCATGGCCGCCGGCGCGCTGATCGAACCGCTGTCCTGCGTGCTGCACGGCCTCGGCCGTTCCCCGTCACTGACCGACCGCCGGATCACCGTCTTCGGCGCCGGGTCGATCGGGTTGCTGGCGGTCGTCGTCGCCCGGGCCGCGGGTGCTCGCACCATCCACGTCGTCGAGCCCAGCCCGGCCCGCCGCAAGGCCGCGCTCGACGTCGGCGCCGATGCCGCGTTCGCACCGGACGAGAGCCTTCCGCCCCGCAGCGCGGACGTCGCGCTCGAGGCCAGCGGCCACCCCGCTGCCGTGTCTGCCGCGATCGACCTGCTCGACAAACGCGGAACCCTGCTGCAGATGGGTGTCGTCAGCTCCGAGAAGACGATTCCGCTGCGCCCCTACGACCTGTTCGACCGCGAGCTGACGTTCGTCGGCTCACAGTCGGTCGCGAATTCCTTCGCCGACGCCGTCGCGATGATGCCGTCCATCRCCGAGACCGTCGAACGTCTTGTCACCCACACGTTCTCCCTTGCCGAGTACGGCGACGCCATTGCCGCCGCGCACAGCGACTCGGCACTCAAAGTCCACATCCTGCCCCACTCCTGATCGGACATTTCGATGCAACATCAGATCTCCGAAGGCAGATTCGCCTCGTTCATCGAACGGATCGGCCTTCCCCCGACCTTGTTCCTCGGCTTCGTCGGCCTGCTGTTCTTCATGATCGGCGACGGTGTCGAATCCGGCTACATCGCACCGTATCTGGCCGATCACGGCGCCGGCAGCGACTCGCGTGCCGCGATCGTCATCAGCGTCTACGGCCTGATGGTGACGTTGGGGTCGTGGCTGTCGGGGGCGCTGTCGGAAACGTGGGGCCCGCGCCGGGTTATGTGGCTCGGTCTCGCGATCTGGGGCGTCTTCGAGGTACTGTTCCTCGCCGTCGCCCTTGGCACCGAGAACTACGTGCTGATGCTGATCTGCTACGGCATCCGCGGGCTGGGATACCCCCTGTTCGCGTACGGCTTCCTGGTGTGGGTGCTCGCCGCGAGTCCCGCCCGCCGGCTGGGCTCGGCCGTCGGCTGGTTCTACTTCGCCTTCACCGGCGGCCTGCCCACCCTCGGTTCGTTGCTCGCCAGCGGAACCGAGCCGATCATTGGCGAATACACCACGCTGTGGCTGTCTTTGGGCATCGTGATCGCCGGCGGCCTGCTCGCCCTGATCGGGCTGCGCGGCGTCTCCGGCGGTGACCGGCTGGCCCCGCACTCGACCACCACCGGGCAGAGTCTGGTCGCGAGCATCGCGATCGCGTTCCAGAACCCGCGGGTCGGTATCGGCTGCGCCATCCGGATCATCAACACCGCACCGCAATTCGGGTTCCTGGTGTTCCTGCCGACGATCTTCTCCGACGACCTCGGTTTCGGCACCAGCGGCTGGCTGCGTCTCGTGTTCATCGTCGGCGCCTCCAACATCTTCGCCAACCTGATCTTCGGCATCGTCAGCGACAAGATCGGCTGGCACCGCACCCTCCGCATCTTCGGCTGCCTCGGCTGCGCGGTCAGCAGCCTGCTGTTGTACTTCCTGCCGCAGACCTTCGGCGCCTACTGGGTGGCCGCGCTGTGCGCCGCGCTGTTCGGCATCACCCTGGCCGGGTTCACCCCCATCTCGGTGCTGATGTCGCTGATGGCCCCGGAGAAGAAGGGCAACGCGATCGCGGTGCTCAACCTCGGCGCCGGTGCCGCGACGTTCGTCGGCCCGCTGATCGTCGCGGTCTTCCTCGGCCTGATCGGCGCGGGCGGTGTCACCATCATCTTCGCCGGGTTGTACGTGGTCGCCGCGCTGTGCGTGCACTGGCTGACCCTGCCGCCCGAGTCGCAGGAGATCGTCGAGAAGGGCCTGAGCCTGAGCGACCTGGACGTCGAAACCCACCACGTCATCGACCACCACCGCGACAACCACGACGACGCGGTGGCCCGGGACGGCAGCCGATAACAGCCCCGGCCACGCCGTCCCCCGAAGACAGCCGGCCGCCTCCGCCCAGGAGGCGGCCCGGCATTCCACGATTTCTCGATTCCGAAGGAGCCCCGCCGCGATGAAACGGCAGATCATCAACGATCCCGGCGCCGCAGTCACAGAGGCGCTCGAAGGCATGGAACTGAGCTACCCGGACCTGGTGTCCTACGACGCCGACCGCGGCCTGATCCTGCGCGCCACCCCCGCCCGGGACAAGGTCGGCCTCGTCTCCGGCGGTGGGTCCGGGCACGAACCGCTGCACGCCGGGTTCGTCGGCCGCGGCATGCTCGACGTCGCCGTCCCCGGGGCCGTGTTCGCCAGCCCCACCGCCCTGCAGGTCCACGAGGGCACGCTCGCCGCCGACAGCGGCCGCGGGGTGCTGCAGATCGTGAAGAACTACACCGGCGACGTCCTGAACTTCACCATCGCCGGCGAACTGGCCGGCGACCACGCCGTCGACACCGAGATGGTGCTGGTCGACGACGACCTCGCCACCGACACCGACGGCGACGCCGACGGACCGGGCCGCCGCGGCACCGCGGCGGTGGTCGCGGTGGAGAAGATCGCCGGAGCCCGCGCCGAACTCGGCGGATCACTGACCGAGGTGGCCGACGCCGCCCGTCGCGTCGCCCGCACGTCCCGGACGATGAGCCTGGCCCTGCAGGCGGGAACCCACCCCGGCGAGGACCGCCCGGCGTTCGACCTGGCCGCCGACGAGGTCGAACTCGGCGTGGGTATCCACGGCGAACGCGGCATCTCCCGCGCCCGGTACGCCTCCGCCGACGAACTGAGCGAAATGCTGGTCACCCCGCTGGTCCGGGATCTGGGGCTGGGGCGCGGCTCCGCCGTCCTGGCCATCGTCAACGGGCTCGGCGGCGCCTACCCGCTGGAGTTGTCGATCGCCGCCCGCGCCGTGCACCGGCTCCTGGGCGCGCAGGGCATCACCGTCGCACGCACTCTGGTGGGCACCTACGTGACCTCCCTCGACATGCACGGTTTCTCGGTCACCCTGACCCCCGTCGACGCCGACCTACTGAAACTGTGGGACGCCCCTGTACGGACCCCCGCGCTGAATTGGTAAGGAGCCCAACACATGAACTCGACGACCGCAACGGCACTGCCGACCACCTTCGCGCCCCGCTGGGTGGCCGCGATGCTGACCACGGTGCTGGGCACCTCCACCGGTGGCGGCGCGGCCACCGCCCTCGGTGAACTCGACCGCCAGGCCGGGGACGGCGACTTCGGCACCAACCTCACCTCCGCGTTCACCCGGGTCCAGGACGAGATCGCCGCGACGTCGCCGCAGACGTTCACCGCGTGGCTCACCGCCGTCTCGCGCGGGTTCCTCGGCACCGGCGGCACCAGCGGCCCGCTGTTCGGAATGTTCTTCCGGGACATCGCCCGCTGCGCGACCGGGGACACCCCGACCCTGACCGAACTCGCCGACGGACTGGCCGCGGCGGTGGCGACCGTGCAGCGGTACGGGAAGGCGCAGGTCGGGCACAAGACGATGGTCGACGCCCTGGTTCCCGCCGCACAGGCACTGAGCGAGCAGGCGGCCGCCGACGCGGACCCGGTCCGCGCGCTGGACGTTGCCGCCGAGGCCGCGCGAGCGGGCGCCCTGACCACCCGCGACATCGTGGCCCGCCGCGGCCGCGCGTCGTACGTCGGCGAGGTCGCCCGCGGCGTGCTCGACCCCGGCGCCGTCGCCGTCGCCCTCTTGATCCAGTGCGCGGCGGCCGCGGTGGGCGGTCACGACGGACCGGTCGACGCAGCCTGGACGCACTAGCCGCTTTGTACCTGAAAACCATTCGAACGAACCCACGAAGGAAAGTGAACCGAAAATGAGCATGGAATACCGGATGCGCCGCACACTGCCGAACGACCGGGCGGCGATCATCATGCCGGTCGATCACGGACTGATCTTCGACCGCATCAAAGGCCTCGAAACCCCCTCCGCACCGTTCGCCGCCTGGGCCGACACCGACGTCACCGGATTCATGATGACCCCCGGACAGGTCAAACAAACCGAAAAATTCTTCGCCGAACACCCACACCTGAGCCG
>NZ_JBFUHV010000079.1:0-38476 GCF_056402215.1 Rhodococcus sp. P4_B6
TGAAGGGTGCGGTCAAGGTCCAGGACCGGGACATCCGTGGGTTGCGCGTGGTGATCTCCGGTGCCGGCGCCGCCGGTGTGGCGTGCGCGAACATCCTGCTCGCCGCCGGGATCGCGGACGTGACGGTCCTGGACTCGAAGGGCATCGTCTCGGCCGACCGCACCGACCTCAACGAGATCAAGGTCGACCTGGCCGCCCGCACCAACCCGGCCGCCCGCCGCGGCGGCGTCGCCCAGGCCCTCGACGGCGCGGACGTGTTCCTCGGTGTCTCCGCGGGCACCGTGCCGGAGGAGTTGATCGCGACCATGGCGGAGAACTCCATCGTGTTCGCACTGTCGAACCCGGACCCGGAGATCCACCCCGACGTCGCCCGCAGGCATGCGGCGATCGTCGCCACCGGGCGCTCGGATTTCCCGAACCAGATCAATAATGTGCTGGCCTTCCCCGGTGTGTTCAAGGGTGCCCTGGATGCCGGCGCCCGGCGCATCACCGAGGGCATGAAACTCGCCGCCGCCGAGGCGATCCTCTCGGTCGTCGGTGACGAGTTGGCTGTGGACAAGATCGTTCCCAGCCCGCTCGATCCTCGTGTCGCCCCCGCTGTCGCGGAGGCAGTCGCCGCCGCTGCTCGCGCAGAAGGCGTCACCGACTAGCGAGAATCCACCCGAGCACCCCGATCCGGAACCCGCACCCACGGTTCCGGTGTCGGGGTGTCCGTGACGAACAGGCACGAACGCATCCGAGGGTGCGAGTGACACACCGCACACCGAGTATTTGACCGCAAGGTACAAAATAGTTCTATGCTGAGAAGCAAGGAGCATCCGGCAGACCGTCGAAGTTCGAGCCGGAAGACGTAGCCGACGCAGGTCCAGGCCGACCCAATTGCGTTCCGGCAGAAACGTATCGAAGCGAACAGACGTGAAGTAGGAGATCGGCTGTGTCAGTCACCGTGATCGGACCGAAGACCATGACCGAGGCGGCGGCATCGATTCCGCCGAACCCGGCGCAGGCGGCCACATTCTCTGCGCCACCGGCCGAGGCGGCCGACGGCAGAACGACCACGGCCGCGATTCGCGGGATGGCCAGGTCTCTGGTCACCAACATGACCGCCAGCCTGAGTATTCCGACCGCGACGAGCGTCCGCACGATCCCCGCGAAGCTGATGATCGACAATCGCATCGTCATCAATAGCCACATGACCCGGGCGCGTGGGGGCAAGGTCAGTTTCACGCACCTGATCGGCTGGGCGCTCGTACAGGCCCTGAAGGATTTTCCGAGCCAGAACGTGTCGTACGCCGAAGTGGACGGCAAGCCGTTCGCCGTGACACCTGAGCACGTGAACCTCGGGATCGCCGTCGACGTCGCGAAACCCGATGGATCGAGATTCCTTGTCGTCCCGAACATCAAGCGCGCAGACGACATGAGTTTCGGTGAATTCCTGGAGGCGTACGAGGCTCTCATCGTCAAGGCGCGAAGCAACGCGTTGACCGTCGAGGATTTTGCCGATACGACGCTGTCGTTGACCAACCCCGGCGGCATCGGGACAGAGCATTCGATCACCCGCCTGATGAAGGGCCAGGGTTGTGTCATCGGTGCGGGCGCCCTGGAATATCCGGCGGAGTTCCACGGGGCCAGCGAACAGACCCTTGCCGATCTCGCCATCGGCAAAACCGTCACCCTGACCAGCACCTACGATCACCGCGTCATCCAGGGCGCGGCTTCCGGCGAATTCCTCGGGCGAGTCCATGAACTCCTCATCGGGCAGCATCGGTTCTACGAAGCGATCTTCGCGGCCTTGCGAATCCCCTATGAACCGATCCATTGGGCACCCGACATCAGGGTGGATCCGACGAGCGCGGTCGACAAGACAGCGCGTGTACAGCAACTCATCGATGCGTTTCGCACCCGTGGTCACCTGATGGCCGACGTCGACCCTCTGGAGTACGTCCAGAGGTCACACCCCGATCTGGATGTGGAAAGTCATGGGCTCACATTCTGGGACCTGGACCGGGAGTTCGTCACCGGTGACTTCGGCGGCGACCGGCGGCAGATGAAACTCCGCGACATCGTCGGTGTTCTGCGTGACGCCTATTGCCGCACCGTCGGCATCGAGTACATGCACATCCAGGATCCGGAGCAACGCGCGTGGATCCAGAACCGGGTCGAGCGGCCCTATTCGAAGCCGACCCACGATCAGCAACTGCGGATCCTGGGCAAGCTCAATGAAGCGGAAGCCTTCGAGACCTTCCTCCAGACGAAGTACATCGGCCAGACGCGGTTCAGTCTCGAAGGCGGAGAGTCGACGATCCCCTTGCTGGACGCGATCATGCATGCGGCCGCCGAGAGTGGTCTCGACGATGTGGCCATCGCGATGGCGCACCACGGACGACTCAGCGTGCTCACGAACATCGCAGGCAAGACCTACGGTCAGGTATTCCACGAGTTCGAGGGCACCGATCTTTCCGATACCTTCGACGGCTCGGGGGACGTGAAATACCACCCGGGTACCGAGGGAATCTTCACCGGCGCCGATGGCGAGACGATCCCCGTCTATGTCGGGGCGAATCCTTCCCATCTCGACGCGGTCGACGGTGTGCTGGAGGGCATCGTGCGGGCCCGGCAGGACCGGAGCCCGGCCGGCACGTTCCCGACTTTGCCGATCATCATCCACGGCGACGCGGCGATGGCCGGTCAGGGTGTCGTCGGCGAGACCATGCAGATGTCACAGCTGCGTGGCTACCGCACGGGCGGCACGATCCGTATCAATATCAACAACCAGGTGGGCTTCACGACCCTGCCGGGTGAGGCACGGAGTTCTGTCTACTCGACGGATGTCGCCAAGACGATTCAGGCGCCGATCTTCCATGTCAACGGCGATGATCCCGAGGCAGTCGTCCGGGTCGCGGAACTCGCGTTCGCCTACCGCCAGAAGTTCCATCGCGAGGTCGTCATAGACCTCGTCTGCTACCGCCGGCGTGGGCACAACGAAGCCGACGATCCGTCGATGACACAGCCGCACATGTCCGATCTCATCGCGACCAAGCGCAGCGTCCGGACCCTGTACACCGAGGCGCTGATCGGGCGGGGTGACATCACGATCGAGGAGTACGAGCAGGCCAACCGGGACTTCCGTGGTCGGCTCGAGAACGCCTTCGCCGAGACTCGTGCCGGACAGCACGACCTCGTGCCGGACTCCTCGACAACCACGATCGGCGCACCGGCGAGGACGCCTGCTTCCGAACCCGAAGCACCGACCAGGCCCCACGGAACCGGGGTGAGTCCCGGCGTGATCGCCCTCGTCGGAGATGCCTTCGACAAGCGGCCGCCAGGCTTCACCGTCCACCCGAAGTTGCAACAGCTGCTCGACAAACGAGTGGAGATGAGCCGCGACGGGAACATCGATTGGGCCTTCGCCGAGCTCCTGGCATTCGGCTCATTGTTGGTGGAGGGGACAACGGTCCGGCTGACCGGTCAGGACAGTCGCCGCGGCACGTTCGTCCAACGCCACGCGGTGCTTCACGACCGCGGCAATGGTCAGGAATGGTTCCCGCTCACCGACATTGCGGAGGGTCAGGGTCGGTTCTGGATCTACGACTCGCTGCTCAGTGAGTACGCCGTCATGGGATTCGAGTACGGCTACTCGGTGGAACGGCCCGACGCGCTGGTTCTGTGGGAGGCGCAGTTCGGCGATTTCGCGAACGGCGCCCAGATCGTCATCGACGAGTTCATCAGCTCGGCCGACCAGAAATGGGGACAGCAGTCCTCGCTGGTGTTGCTGCTGCCGCACGGCTACGAAGGCAGCGGACCGGATCACTCCTCGGCGCGCATCGAACGCTTCCTGCAGCTCTGCGCGGAGAACAATATGACGGTGGCGCAGCCGTCGACGCCCGCGTCGTACTTCCACCTCCTCCGCCGTCAGGCATACGCTCACCCACGCAAGCCGCTCATCGTGTTCACCCCGAAGTCGATGTTGCGTATGCGTGGCGCGACCAGCGCCCTGGCCGATTTCACCGGCAGCACGTTCGAACCCGTCATCGACGATCAGCGGGCGATCGACAAAGCCGCCGTCCGCCGCGTGCTGTTGGTGACAGGGAAGCTGTACTACGAGCTGCGCGACAGGCTCGCCACGTCTCCGGATCCGCAGATCGCGCTGGTGAGAATCGAACAGTTCTACCCGCTGCCCGAAACGGAGCTGGCCGACGTCGTCGGCTCCTACCCCAACGCCGAACTGGTATGGGTGCAGGAAGAGCCGAGAAACCAGGGTGCCTGGACGTTCCTCCTCAGCGAACTCGGGACCATCGGCTCGCGTCGCCTCGGCCTCGTGTCGCGCCCGGCGTCCGCCGCCCCGGCGACGGGCTCGAGCAAACGCCACGCCCAGGAACAGAGGAAGCTGATCGACGAGGCGCTGGAGAAGTAGGCCGCGAATCACGGCGTGAGAGCGCGCGTCAGTAGCGCGGTTTGTTACTCGCGGGTAGCGGTGCTCGAACAAGTCGCCGGCGATGCCGCAACGTAACCTGATAGTCGTCGCGATCCGATAGCTGCACGCTGAACCTGTGAAATTTAACCGAACTGACGCGGGAGAACAACAACAATGAGCGCCCATAAGCCGCCGACCATCATCTACACGTTGACCGACGAGGCGCCGCTGCTCGCGACCTACGCCTTCCTGCCGATCGTGCGGACCTTCGCCGGTGCCGCGGGCATCGAGATCGACTCCAGCGACATCTCCGTGGCGTCGCGGATCCTGGCCGAGTTCCCCGAGAACCTCACCGAAGAGCAGCGCGTCCCCGACAACCTCGCCGAGCTGGGTCGCCTGACGCAGCTGCCCGAGACGAACATCATCAAGCTGCCCAACATCAGCGCGTCCGTGCCGCAACTCCTGGCCGCCATCAAGGAACTGCAGGGCAAGGGCTACAAGATTCCCGACTTCCCGGACGACCCCAAGTCCGACGAGGAGCGCGATATCCGTCAGCGCTACGGCAAGATCCTCGGCAGCGCCGTAAACCCGGTCCTGCGTGAGGGCAACTCCGACCGTCGCGCACCCCGGGCCGTCAAGCAGTACGCCCGCAAGCACCCGCACAGCATGGACGAGTGGTCGATGGCATCGCGCAGCCACGTCGCACACATGCGGCACGGCGACTTCTACCACTCCGAGAAGTCGGTGACGCTGGACCGGGCGCGCAAGGTCCGGATGGAACTGGTCACGAAGGCCGGCGAGACGATCGTCCTCAAGCCCGAGGTGGACCTGGGCGAGGGCGACATCATGGACAGCATGTTCATGAGCAAGAAGGCGTTGCTCGACTTCTACGAGGAGCAGATGGAGGACGCGCGCAAGACGGGCGTCATGTTCTCGCTCCACGTCAAGGCGACGATGATGAAGGTATCGCACCCCATCGTCTTCGGCCACGCGGTGAAGACGTTCTACAAGGATGCCTTCGCCAAGCATCAGGCGCTGTTCGACGAACTGGGCGTCAACGTCAACAACGGCCTCGGTGACCTCTACGACAAGATCGAGACGCTGCCCAGCACGCAGCGCGAGGAGATCATCCAGGACCTGCACGACTGCCATGAGCACCGTCCCGAGTTGGCCATGGTCGACTCCGCCCGTGGCATCTCGAACTTCCACTCGCCCAGCGATGTGATCGTGGACGCCTCGATGCCCGCGATGATCCGCTCCGGCGGCAAGATGTACGGCGCGGACGGACGGCCCAAGGACGCCAAGGCCGTGATGCCGGAGTCCACGTTCGCGCGCATCTACCAGGAGATCATCAACTTCTGTAAGACCAACGGCGCATTCGACCCGACGACCATGGGCACCGTCCCCAACGTCGGGCTCATGGCGCAGAAGGCCGAGGAGTACGGCTCGCACGACAAGACCTTCGAGATTCCGGAGGAGGGCGACGCCAACTTCGTGGACGTCGAGACCGGTGAGGTGCTGCTCACCCAGCACGTCGAGGCCGGCGACATCTGGCGCATGTGCACCGTCAAGGACGCGCCGATCCGCGACTGGGTCAAGCTCGCCGTCACCCGGGCACGCAACTCCGGCATGCCGGTCCTGTTCTGGCTCGACCCGTACCGCCCGCACGAGAACGAGCTGATCAAGAAGGTCAACCTGTACCTGAAGGATCACGACACCGAGGGCCTCGACATCCAGATCATGTCGCAGGTGCGTTCGATGCGGTACACCCTGGAACGCCTGATCCGTGGGCTGGACACCATCGCCGCGACCGGCAACATTCTGCGCGACTACCTCACCGACCTGTTCCCGATCCTGGAACTCGGCACCAGCGCGAAGATGCTGTCCATCGTGCCGCTGATGGCCGGTGGCGGCATGTACGAGACGGGTGCCGGCGGCTCGGCGCCCAAGCACGTCAAGCAGCTGGTGGAGGAGAACCACCTGCGCTGGGATTCGCTCGGTGAGTTCCTGGCGTTGGCCGTCAGCCTGGAAGAACTCGGCACCAAGACCGACAACGAGCGCGCGAAGATCCTGGCCAAGACGCTCGATGCGGCCACCGGCAAGCTGCTCGACGAGAACAAGAACCCGTCGCGCAAGACCGGTGAGCTCGACAACCGGGGCAGCCAGTTCTACCTCGCGAAGTACTGGGCGCAGGAACTTGCCGCGCAGAGCGAGGACAAGGAACTGGCGGAACGCTTCGCCACGCTCACCCAGGCGCTGGACGAGAACGAAGACACCATCGTGCGGGAGCTCATCGAGGTGCAGGGAACCGCGGTCGACATCGGCGGCTACTACAAGCTGGACGGCGACAAGACCGCCGCTGTGATGCGTCCGAGCGCGACGTTGAACAGCGCGCTGGAGGCCGTGCAAAGCTGAGCCTGAACCACGACACCCCCGGGTCGGACCCGGGGGTGTCGTGGTTTATCGGAACTGTTCCCGTACAACATAATTCAGTGATAGCGATGCCTGTGCCGTGGTTGCGGGGCAATGGCCGGTCGTGGTCCCTCCCCCTTCCTTGCCTCCGCTGCGGACGATGAGTGCCGTCTTCCAGTGACGAAATGCGGTCAGCTGCCGAAGATTTTGCCCAGATCTCCCGCGTCGGGGATGGCGGCGGCGGGTGGCGCGGGGGCGACGCTCGGCACGGTGACCACCGAGGATGCTTGCTCCACGGTGTAGGCGGTCATCGGGAACTGGACCAGGAATTGCTCGATGCCGGGGTAGTCGGACACCCACAGGGCCGGGGCGTTGCCCTCCCGCCCGCAGGAGGCGAGTGCGACATAGGAGCCGTCGGGGACGTCGAGCACCGACTGGGTGGTGGTCCCGGGTGGTATGTCGTCGTGCTGGTAGAGGGACTGTCCGGGGCCGACGACTTCGGCAACCGGTGGGAGCACGCCGTCGGGGGCGAGGGCGAGCGAGGTCGTGCAGCCGATGGTGGCACCGGTGTTGTTGGTGATCGTGTTGGTGACGGTCGATCCGTCGACGCCGAAGGCGTAGGTGACATCGGTGGCTTCCGCGGCCGATGCCGGGGCTGCGGCGATGGCCAGGGGGATGGTCGCTGCGGCGAGGAGGGTGGTGCGGGCGATCGTGCGCATCCTGGTGTCCTGTTCGTCGGGGCGTGGGTCGTCCTCTGTGAATGGTGCAGCAAAAAGCGACCGATCGGAATGGTTTTGGTGAATTGCGGGCACTCCCGGTCGGTGGACATGCTCGCGCGCTGCTGTCAGGACCGTGTGGACGTGCGCTCCGGCCACCCGACGCTGGAGAGTGCTCCGCGCAGTACGGATTCGTAGATCGCGTCCAGATCCAGTTCGTTGCCGAGGAAGTCGGTGTTCACCAGCATCACGAAGCCGTGCATGGCGGCGAAGACGCTGACGGCGGCGTCGAGGGTGTCTTCGGGTGGCAGTCCGCACGACGCCAGCATTGTGCGTAGTGCCGTGTTGGCGTCGAGTGCGGCGGAGATGAAGGCGTCCCGGTCGACGGGGCTGGTGGTGAGTGTCTGGTACCGGTGCGGATGTGCGGTCGCCCAGGCGCGGTGCGCGTCGACGAGGGCGCGGAGGCCGTCGGGACCGGTTCGGCCCATGGCGATTTCGCGCAGGTGCGCGCCGAGTTCTGTCATGGTGCGCACCTGAACGGCGCCGCGGATGTCGTCGAGGTTGCGGACGTGGTTGTACAGCGAGGCGGTGACGACGTTCAGCCGGGCCGAGAGGCTCGTCATCGACAGTTGCTCCCAGCCGAGTTCGTCGATGATCTCGATGGCGGCATCGACGACCTTGTCTCGGGTGAGGGTGCGACGTCGGATCGGTGCGTTCTGTCCTTTCGCCATGGCCTCAGCATACGGTCTTCCATTCTAAATGAAAGTGTGTAGTTTAAGACGCATCACATTCGTTTATCGATCGAGGAGCAGTGAATGACCGCATCTCGGATTGATCTGAAATCCCCCGATGTCTACACCGAGGGAGTGCCCTACGCGTTCTTCGACCACCTGCGGTCGAGCGAACCCGTCTACTGGCAACCCGAGGAGAACGGCACCGGATTCTGGGCGGTGACCAGGCACGCCGACGTCGTCGCCGTGTCCCGCGACAGCGCGACCTTCTCGTCGGCGGTGGGCACCACCCAGATCGACGACTTCGACGAGCAGACCCGCGCGAAGCAGGCCGCCATGCTCGTCAACCTCGACCCGCCCGACCACACCCGGTTGCGGCACCTGGTCAGCCGCGGATTCACCCCGCGCACGGTGAAGGTGCTCGAGGGCCACATCCGCGACATCTGCACCCGGATCGTCGACCGACTCCTCGAGGCGCGTGACGTCGACTTCGTCCCCGAGGCGGCGGCGCCGCTACCGCTCGAGGTCATCGCGGCACTGCTGGGTGCGCCGCCCGGGGACGTCGACAGGCTGTACGACTGGTCCAACCGGATGATCGGCTTCGACGATCCCGAGTACGGCACCACCCAGGCCGACGGGGAGATGGCTGCGGCCGAGATCTTCCTGTACGCGAACGAGCTTGCCGCGCAACGCCGCATCGAGCCGCGGGACGACATCGTCACCACACTCGTGCAGCCGGACGAGAACGGCGACACGCTCACCGAGATGGAATTCAACATGTTCTTCGTCCTGCTCGTGGTGGCGGGGAACGAGACGACGCGCAACGCGACCGCCGGTGGGATGCAGGCGTTCATCGACCATCCCGATCAGTGGCGGCGACTGCAGTCCGAGCCCGAACTGGTCGCGAGCGCGGTGGAGGAGATCCTGCGGTGGGTGACCCCGGTGATGGATTTCCGGCGCACCGCCACCCGGGACGTGTACATCGGCGACCAGTTGGTTCGGGCCGGCGACAAGGTGGTGATCTACTACCCGAGCGCGAACCGGGATGAGGCGGTATTCGACGAACCGTACCGGTTCGACATCGGCCGGAGTCCCAACCCGCAGATCGCGTTCGGCGGAAGCGGGGTGCACTTCTGCCTCGGTGCGCACCTGGCGCGACTCGAACTGAGGATTCTGTTCGAGACCCTCGCCGCGCGGATCGACCACGTGGAACCCACCGGGCCGGTGTCCCGGCTGCGGTCGAATTTCATCAGCGGCATCAAGACGATGCCCGTGCGGATTCACCCGCGCAGTCCGGTGTGAGACCCCGGTTTTCGTTGCCACCCGGCGGTAACTGTAGTAGCGTCCAGACACGTGTCCAGTAGTATGAATTTCGAGTCCACTCGCCGCCGTCTGACCGAGAAGCAGGCCGACACCGTCGACCGCCTCACCAGGGCGGCCGTCGAAGTACTGCGTGAAGAGGGCTTCGCAGGGCTCACCGTCCGCTCGGTGGCCGGGATCGCCGGGGTCGCACCCGCCACGGCCTACACGTACTTCTCGTCGAAGGAGCACCTCGTCGCCGAGGTCTTCTGGCGGCGTCTCGCCGCCGCACCGCAGCCGGCGGACGAGGGACTCGACCGCACCGGACGCGTGGTCGCCGTGCTCCGCCACATCGCCCTGCTGGTGGCGGACGAACCCGAACTCGCCGGAGCCGTCACCAACGCGCTACTCGGCCGCGACCCCGACGTGGAGCACCTCCGCGCCCGCATCGGGCTCGAGATCCGTGATCGCCTCGCCACCGCACTGGGCGACGGCCACGATCCCGACGTCCTCGAGGCGCTGGAGCTGCTGTACGCCGGCGGCCTGGTCCGCGCGGGAATGGGATACGGGTCCTACGCCCAATTCGCCGATCGACTCGAAACTTCCGCCAAGCTGATTCTGGAGTAGATGCCATGACCGCAGCCTCGATGCCCGGGGTGTCACACAATCCGGTGACGTTCAATCCGTACGACTATGGCTTCCACGAAGACCCGTACGTCACGTATCGAAGACTGCGGGAAGAAGCACCGGCCTACTACAACGAGGAACTCGACTTCTGGGCGTTGTCCCGGCACGAGGACGTCGTCGCGGCCTTCCGCGACAACCAGCGCCTGTCGAGCGCGAACGGGGTGTCGCTCGACCCGGCGGCCTACGGTCCGCACGCCCACAAGACGATGTCCTTTCTTGCACTGGATGATCCGCGGCACATGCGGATGCGTCAGTTGGTGTCCCGCGGGTTCACCCCGAGGCGGGTGAACGAACTCGAGGGGCGGATCCTGGACCTGACCCGGCAGTACCTCGACCCGGCACTCGAGGTGGGCGAGTTCGACTGGATCGCCGAGTTCGCGGGCAAACTGCCGATGGACGTGATCTCGGAACTGATGGGGGTACCGGAGGCCGATCGCGTCGAACTCCGCCGCCTCGCCGATCTGGTGGTGCATCGCGAGGAGGGCGTCCTCGACGTGCCGCACGCGGCGATGGAGGCGTCGCTCTACCTCGTCGGCTACTACGCCGACATGCTGGCGGAGCGGCGCAGGAAGCCGACCGAGGATCTGACGTCCGCGCTGCTCGAGGCGGAGATCGACGGCGACCGGCTCACCGACGACGAGATCATCGCGTTCATGTTCCTGATGGTGGTGGCGGGCAACGAGACCACCACCAAGCTGCTCGGCAATGCGCTTTACTGGGGGTTCCGCTATCCGGGCGAGGCCAGGCAGGTGTTCGAGGACGCGAGCCGGGTGCCGGACTGGGTGGAGGAGACGCTCCGCTTCGACACATCCAGCCAGATGGTCGCGCGGACGGCGGCCGTCGACTTGGACTTCCACGACCGGACGATCCCCGCCGGCGACAAGGTGCTGATCCTCATCGGCTCAGCGAACCGCGACTCGGCGGTATTCGGGGACGCCGACGAATACCGGATCGGCCGGGACACATCCAACAAGCTGGCGAGCTTCGGCGGCGGCACCCACTTCTGCCTCGGCGCCCACATGGCTCGGCTCGAAGCACGGATCGCGCTCACCGAACTCGTTTCCCGCATAGACGATTACGACGTCGACGAGGCAAACAGCGTGCGGGTCCACTCGACCAACGTCCGTGGTTTCGCCACCCTTCCCCTGAAAGTGCAGGTCCGCGATGCCTAGGTTCGAACCCAATCCGCAGCGCCGGCCGTCGATCGTCGCCGGGGCGTCGTCGGGCATCGGCACGGCGACGGCCTACGCGCTCGCCGAGGCAGGCCACCCCGTCGCGCTCGGCGCCCGCCGGGTCGCGGAGTGCGAGGAGATCGCGGAGAAGATCCGCAGCAACGGGGGAGAAGCGTTCGCGCACTTCCTCGACGTCACCGACACCGCGTCGGTCGACGACTTCGTCACCGCCGCGGAGAACGCGCTCGGCCCCACCGAGATCGCGTTGTCGGGAGCCGGCGACCTCGAGTTCTCCGTCGCACACGAGATGGACCCGGAGCAGTTTCTGGACCAGGTCAACGTCCACCTCGTCGGGGCGCAGCGTCTCGCGCACCGCATCGTTCCCGGCATGATCGAACGCCGGCGCGGAGACTTCGTCCTGATCGGCTCCGACTGTGCGGACTCGCCCCGGCCCCGGATGGGGGCCTACAACGCGGCGAAGGCCGGTGTCGAGATGATGGGCCGGCAGATGCGGATGGAACTGGAAGGCACCGGCGTCCGGGCGTCGGTCGTGCGGCCGGGGCCCACCCAGACGTCGATGGGAATGAACACCACCGAGGAGGTCATCGGACCCGTCCTCGAAGACTGGGCGACATGGGGATTCGCCCGGCACTCGTACTTCCTGCGCGCCTCCGCGATCGCCGACGCCGTCGTCGCCGCCGTCAGTGCACCCCGCGGCGCGCACATGGTGCTGATCGAGGTGCAGCCCGAGGCGCCCCTGCGAAAGGATGGAGAATGAATCTGGTTACCCCGCAACGTGTGTCCGGCGGTGAGCACGAGCACGGACATCTCGACGAGCTGCGCACCGACCCGATCGCGCTGATGCGCCGCGTCCGGGAGGAATGCGGAAACGTCGGCGTCTTCCAGCTCGCGGACAAGAAGGTGGTGTTGCTGTCCGGCGCCGAGGCCAACGAATTCTTCTTCCGCTCCACCGACGAGGATCTCGACCAGCAGGCCGCCTACCCGTTCATGAAGCCGATCTTCGGCGAGGGGGTCGTGTTCGACGCGAGTCCCGAGCGTCGCAAGGAGATGCTGCACAACCAGGCGCTGCGTGGTGAGCAGATGAAGGGGCACGCCGCGACGATCGCCCACGAGGTCGACCGGATGGTGGCGCAGTGGGGCGACGAGGGCGAGATCGATCTGCTCGAATTCTTCGCGGAGCTGACCATCTACACGTCCTCGGCCTGCCTGATCGGCACGAAGTTCCGGGAACAACTCGACGGCCGGTTCGCGCACCTGTACCACGAACTCGAGCAGGGCACCGACCCCATCGCCTACGTCGACGCGTACGCCGACATCGAGAGCTTCCGCAGGCGGGACGAGGCGCGGGTGCAGTTGGTGGCCCTCGTCCAGGACATCATGACCGGGCGCATCCAGAATCCTCCGCAGGGCAAGGAGGGTCGGGACATGCTCGACGTGCTCGTCTCGATCAAGGACGAGAACGGCAACGAGCGCTTCACCGCCGACGAGATCACCGGCATGTTCATCTCGATGATGTTCGCCGGGCATCACACCACGTCCGGCACCGCGGCCTGGACGCTGATCGAACTGTTGCGGCACCCGGACTACGCGAAGCAGGTGGTCGCGGAACTCGACGACCTGTACTCGGACGGCTCCGACATCAGCTTCGGAGCGCTCAGGCAGATCCCGAAACTCGAAGCGGTACTGAAGGAGACGCTCCGGCTGCACCCTCCGCTGATCATCCTGCTGCGCGTCGCGCGGGGCGAGTTCGAGGTCGGCGGCTACCGGATCGCGGAGGATGATCTCGTGGCGGCGACGCCGGCGATCTCCAACCGGATCGCGGAGGACTTCCCGAACCCGGACACGTTCGATCCCGAGCGGTACATCGACCCCAATCAGGAAGACATCGTCAACCGCTGGACATGGATTCCGTTCGGCGCGGGCAGGCACCGCTGCGTCGGAGCGGCGTTCGCGCTGATGCAGCTGAAGGCGATCTTCTCGATCCTCCTGCAGGACTGGGAGTTCGAGATGGCGCAACCGTCCGAGACGTACCGCAACGATCACAGCAAGATGGTGGTGCAGCTGCAGCAGCCCTGCACCGTGAGGTACCGGAAGCGAAGCACGTGATGAAAGTCGAAGCCGATCTCGACCTGTGCCAGGGCCATGCCGTGTGCGAGATGGAGGCACCCGACGTCTTCGTCGTCCCCAAACACGGCAAGGTCGAGATCCTCGACAGCAACCCACCCGAGAATCAGCGCGCTGAGGTCGAGAGCGCCGTGCGTTTCTGCCCGACCCAGGCCCTGCGGATCGTCGCGGACACCGACTCAGAAGGAGAATCCTGATGGCCCCTTTCGACCGCGCCGAACTCGACGAGATGGTGCAGCGCTGGGTGGACGAGAACAAGCGGTGCGAGTCGCTCGGCGACTGGAAGCCGCTGGCCGAGATGTACACCGAGGACGCCACGTACGGGTGGAACTACGGGCCGAAGGACGACTTCATGGCCGTCGGCCGGGACGAGATTCGCGACCTGGCGCTCGGGCAGGAAATGGACGGCCTCGAGGGCTGGGAATATCCGTATCAGCAGTTCGTCATCGACGACCGCAGCGGCGACGTCATCGGATTCTGGAAGCAGGTGTCCGAACGCACCCGCGACGACGGCACCCACTATCAGGTCACCGGGATCGGCGGCAGCTGGTTTCGGTACGGCGGCAACTTCCAATGGTCCTGGCAGCGTGACTTCTTCGACTTCGGCAACGTCTCGAGCCTGTTCCTCGAAATGATCACGAACAACGCGATGTCCGACGGCATGAACGCGCGGATCCAGCGCGCGACGTCCGGTCGGCTGCCGGGGTGGTACCCGGTCGGGAAGGCCCCGGTCTCGCTGTGGTGAGCACGGTGAAGGTTCCGGCGTCGTTCGCGGATCTGTCCCGCGAGGATCTGGCGATCCTCGTGCCGGAACTGCTGCTGTGCGGTCACCTCATCGACCGCTCCGGGATGCCGCACCTCATCGGGGCGTTCGGCCGCGAGGGCATGACGCAGGTCGCGATCGAGGAATGGATGGCGTCGAGCCCGATCTACGCGCGGCGGATGCAACGCGCGCTGGGGTTCGAGGGCGACGGCGTCGTGACGATCTTCAAGGGCCTGCAACTCGACATCGGTGCGCCGCCGCAGTTCATGGACTTCCGGTACCGCGTCACCGATCACGACCACGGCGAATTCTGGCTGGATCACTGCGGGGCGCTGATGGACGTCGAACCGATGGGCGACGAGTACGTCACGGCCATGTGCCACGACATCGAGGACCCGACGTTCGACGCCACCGCCCTGGCCACCAACCCGCACGCGCAGGTGCGGCCCGTGCACCGTCCGCCGCGACGGCCCGCGGACCGGACACCGCACTGCCTCTGGACGGTCACCATCGACGACACGAACGAGCCACCGCCGGTCCCGGAAGGGCTGGTGACGGTGGGGAAGTCGCGGGCGGCGACGGTGGGGCTGTCGCCGATCGACACCGGCGGTCCGGGACAGCACGACTACGCGGGCGCGCTCCTCGCCGACCTGCGGTTCCCGGACTTCTCCCATTCGGCGCTGACCCGGATCGCGGAGGAGGTGTGCGTGCAGCAGCACCTGCTGACGCTCGGTTTCCTGCTCGC
Organism: Rhodococcus sp. P4_B6; assembly: GCF_056402215.1. Taxonomy (NCBI): domain Bacteria; kingdom Bacillati; phylum Actinomycetota; class Actinomycetes; order Mycobacteriales; family Nocardiaceae; genus Rhodococcus; species Rhodococcus sp. P4_B6. Next base: position 15,085 of record NZ_JBFUHV010000079.1, read on the forward strand.
GGTGCGGGCACGCACGGATGCCGGCGCCGCGCTCGACATCGCCCGCAAACAACTCACCGGAATCGCCGGCCTCACGTCGGAGCGGATCCGGAACGCGCTGGGCCTGCCTGCGGATCTGGAGGGGCTGGCCGTCGTCCTCGCCGTGCACCCGGCGCTGAATCCCCGTCAGTACGTGGACGTCACGATCGCCCTCGGCGACCGACTGCTGCTGACCCTGGGCCGCGAGTGCGGCGCGTCGGAGGACGGGGCGTGGCCGTCCATGATCGACGGCGAGCATCTCGCGCCGTTGACGGCCCTGGTGCGCGGGGTGTCGCCGCGGTTCGCCGTGCAGGTGGTCGAGGAGACGGACACGGCGCTGACGGTGGAGGTCGTGACCGGTGAACCGCCGGCGAAGGAGGCACCCGAAGTCGCGCTCACCCGGTTCAGCACCGGGGCCGATTTCGCCTTCACCGATCGAGGGATTCCCCTTCCACTCACCGTCGTCTGAGAGGACACTCCCGTGGCCTACAACCTGGCAGATCTGTTCGAGCACTCCGTCGACGTGATGCCGGAGCGGGTGGCGCTGATCTGCGGCGCTCGCCGCGTCACGTACCGGGAACTGGAGGACCGCGCCAACCGGTTGGCCCACCACTTCCTGGACGCAGGACTGACCGCCGGTTCGCACATCGGCGTGCACCTGCACAACTCCATCGAGACCATGGAGACGCTGGTGGCGGCGTACAAGATTCGCGCGGTTCCGGTGAACATCAACTACCGGTACACCAGCGACGAACTCGCCTACGTGTATGGCAACGCGGAACTCGACGCCGTGGTCCACCATCGGATCTACTCGCCGCGCATCGCGGAGGTCCTGCCCTCGCTGCCGAGAATCCGGCACACCGTCGTCGTCGAGGACGATCTCGGCGGCGCCGGTGTGCCCAGCGACTCCGTCCCGTACGAGGAGGCGCTGTCCGGCAGCGGCGACCGCGACTTCGGTGGACGCAGTTCCGAAGACCTGTTCATCATGTACACCGGCGGCACCACCGGACGTCCGAAAGGTGTGGTGTGGACGCACGAGGCCATCTGGCGCGTCCTCGCCGGTGGTCTCGACTTCTACACCGGCGAGGCGATCGACGACGAGTACCAGCAGTCGCGGGTCGGGGCGCAGGGGGAGCCGACGCTGTGGTTCGCGTTGCCGCCGCTGATCCACGCCGCCGCGATGATGCCGACGTTCACCGCGCTGTTCAGCGGGAACACGGTGCTGCTGGAATTGAAATTCGACGCCGACCGGACGTGGGACCTCGTCGAGCGGCACCGGGTGCAGATCCTCATCATCACCGGCGACGCGATGGGACGGCCGCTGATCGAGGCTCTCGACCCGGCCCGGACCGACACGTCGAGTCTCGGTGTGGTCGCGTCGGGAGCCGCGCTGTTCTCCCCGGTGATCAAGGACGCGTTCCTCGAGGCGTTCCCGGGGCTGCTGGTGTCCGATTCGATCGGCGCGTCCGAGACCGGTTTCGGTGGAATCGGTTTCGCCACCAAGGGGGAGAAGCAGGTGGGTGGTCCCCGGGTCCCGGCGGGGCGGTACGCGCTGGTGATCGACGACGCGGGGCGTCCCGTCGAACCCGGCTCCGGGATCGACGGCTGGTTCGCCAAGGGCGGGTACGTTCCGCTGGGCTACTACAACGACCCGGAGAAGACCCGGGAGATCTTCCGTGAGGTCGACGGACGATCGGTGGTCGTCACCGGCGACCGCGCGCGGATCGAGGCCGAYGGGTCGATCACCCTGCTCGGTCGCGGCAACATGGTGATCAACACCGGCGGCGAGAAGGTGTTCGCCGAGGAGGTGGAGAGCGCGGTGAAGGCGTACCGCGACGTGTACGACGCCATCGTCGTCGGCGTCCCCGACGAACGGTGGGGGCACCGGGTGTCCGCGGTCGTGCAGGCACGCGACGGCCGGGGCGTCGACTTCGCCGGCCTCGAGCAGCACGTGCGGCAGAGCCTGGCAGGCTACAAGATTCCGCGGCTGGTGTGGGTGGAAGACGCCGTCCATCGCACACCGAGCGGCAAACCCGACTACCGCTGGGCCCAGGGCGTCACCAAGCAGCGCGGCCCCGACCACCGCACGTGAGTGGCGAAGTGTGCTCCCGCACGCTTCGCCACTCACATGCGGGTCAGGCGGGAGCGCGGACGACCAGGACCGTTCCCGGGAACTCCGCGGCGAGTTCCTGACGGCTGTGCTTCACGGCCGCGGTGCCGTAGCCCTTCTTCCGGGCGTCGGGGGAGATCCAGATCGCGACGTCGACCTCGCGTCCCGACAACTCGCCGAACACCATGCCGACGGCCGTGTTCTCCTCGGTGTCCTCACACACGAACCACGCGGCGGACTCGTCGTCGACCCGGCTCAGGCCCTCCGCGCGCTCCTTCTCGACCCGCTCCTCGGACCATTGCGTGCCCGCGTCGTCGACCTGTTCGACGCAGCGGCGCCGGAACAGTTCGGCGTCCTCGTCGGTTTCGGTGAACGGGCGGAGGCGGAAGTTCCGGCCGGTGCTCGCAGGCCGGTCCGTCGACGTCCACTCCAGCGTGGCGTCGAGGTCCTTCAGTTCCGTCTGGATGCGGCGCCGCTCGACCTTGGTGAGACGGCGAAAGGTCAGGTTGAGGACGGCTTCCGCGTACGCCTCGGTCGTCTCGAGGAGCCCGGCGACGGTGGTGAGGGCCTCGGCGTGGTCCTCACTGTCGACGATGGCGTCGAGAACCTCGTGCCGCTGCTCCAGTGCGCGCAGCAGGACCGCGGTGAGCTCTCGACGGTCGTGTATCCGATCTTGAACCTGTGTACTCATCTGCAATTCCTCGCCCTCGGCCGTCCTACAAGTCCGTACGCGTCAATACTGCAAGAAGTCCTCCGACATGGCACGCGTTACCCGACGGTACATACAACTGCTATCGGGGTGTGCAGACGACGACGGGGATCGTGCGGTCCGTCCAGGCCTGGTAGTTGTCGAAGTCCGCGTACATGTCGACGAGCCGCGGCCACAGCCGCGCGCGTTCCCCGGGGTCCGCCACCTGGGCGGTCATCGGCCGGATCCGCGACTTCACCTGGACGGTCACCTGCGGGTTCGCGCGCAGGTTGAGGTACCACATCGGGTGCTTCGGGAGGCCGCCCTGCGACGCGACGAGGATGATGCGGTCGCCGTCCTCGAGAAACAGCAGCGGGCTGATCCGGGGCTCGCCGCTCTTACGGCCGGTGGTGGTGAGCAGGCAGACGGGCAACCCGCGCGGGAAGGCGCTGCCGACGCGCCATTTGCTGCCCAGACGCCCGCCCGTCCGCCGGTACAGCACGACGTTGATCTTCGACATCCACTTGATGAGGGAGGCCGTCCACTTCGAGTCGAGACCGGGCGGTCGAGCGGAGCGAGGGGAATTTGGCTCGGGTCGAGCGGAGCGAGGGGAATTTGGCTCGGGTCGAGCGGAGCGAGGGGAATTTGGCTCGGGTCGGGCGGGGGCGGGCGCATTCATCGGGCGGCCCTAGATCCGCTCGATGATGGTGCCGGTGGCCAGTGCGCCGCCGGCGCACATCGTGATCAGGGCCGTCGACCCGTCGGTGCGCTCGAGTTCGTGCAGCGCCGTCGTGATGAGCCGGGACCCGGTGCTGCCCACGGGATGTCCGAGTGCGAGCGCGCCGCCGTTGACGTTCACCCTGTCCATGTCGGGCTCGTGCACCGACGCCCACGACAGCAGGACCGAGGCGAACGCCTCGTTCACCTCGAACAGGTCGAGGTCGCCGATCTTCATGCCGCTGCGTTCGAGGACGCGCGCCGTGGCCTGGACAGGTCCGTCGAGGTGGAATTCGGGTTCGGAACCGACGAGCGCCTGGGAGATGATGCGGGCCCGCGGTTTCAGGCCGAGGGCGCGCGCCCTGGCCTCGTCCATGAGCATGACGGCGGCGGCGCCGTCGGAGATCTGCGAGGAGGTGCCCGCCGTGTGGATGCCGCCCTCGAGTACGGGCTTCAGCCTGGCGAGCGATTCCGCGGTGGTGTCGCGCAGACCCTGATCGCGCGTCACGATCCGGGTCTCCCCGGTGAGGTTGCCGTCCTTGTCGACGACGGGCGCCGCCACCTGCAGCACTTCCCGGTCGAAGCGTCCTTCGTCCCACGCCTGCTTGGCACGGGCCTGCGAACGCACTCCGAGGGCTTCGACGTCGGCGCGGGTGATTCCGCGGCGGCGGGCGATGCGCTCGGCGGCCTCGAACTGATTGGGCATGTCGATGTCCCAGTCGGCGGGCCTGCGTGGGCCGGCGTTCTCCCCGACGTTCGCCCCGAGCGGCACCTGGCTCATGGCCTCGATGCCGCAGGCGATTCCGACGTCGATCGCGTCCGTGGCGATCAGGCCCGCGATCAGATGGTTGGCCTGCTGCGCGGAGCCGCACTGACAGTCGATCGTGGTGGCGCCGACCTGCCAGGGCAGTCCGGCGTGCAGCCACGCGGTTCGGGTGATGTTGTTCGATTGCGCACCGGCCTGGGTGACGCAACCACCGATCACCTGCTCCACCAGGTCGGGGTCGATGCCGGAGCGGTCGAGGATGCCCCGCTGAGCGGCGCCGAGGATCTCGGCGGCGTGCAATCCGGACAGCCAGCCACCGCGCTTTCCTATGGGGGTGCGAACTGCCTCGACGATGACGGGTGTGCCCACGGCGGGCTCCTTTCCTTGTTCTCAGAAAATAGAACAGGTTCTGCTGTCTGGGCAAGGTCTGATTGAGCTTTCCTTTGCTAGTCGCCCGGCTTGTGCTTCAATGCTAGTAGAACGTGTTCCACATCACTGAGTGGTGTATGGCTTAGGGCAGGAGACAGCAGTGGCGCAGCCCAATCTTCCAGAGGGTTTCGACTTCACCGACCCGGACATCTACGCAGAACGCATCCCCTACCAGGAGTTCGCCGAACTGCGGAAGACTGCGCCGATCTGGTGGAACCCGCAGCCGCCGGAGATCGGTGGCTTCCACGACGACGGCTACTGGGTCGTCAGCAAGCTCGAGGACGTCAAAGAGGTGTCGCGGCGCAGCGACGTCTTCTCCACCCACGAGAACACCGCGATCGTGCGCTTCGCCGACGACATTCCGCGCGAGAACATCGAGATGCAGCGCTTCATCCTCATCAACAAAGACGCTCCCGAGCACACGAAACTCCGCAAACTCGTCTCCCGCGGCTTCACACCCCGCGCGATCAACAGCCTGCGCGAAGAACTCACCGAGCGCGCCGAGAAGATCGTGAAGGAGGCCGCCGAATCGGGGGCCGGCGACTTCGTCACCCWGGTGGCATGTGAGCTTCCGCTGCAGGCGATCGCCGAACTGCTCGGCGTGCCGCAGGAGGATCGGCTGAAGGTGTTCGACTGGTCGAACCAGATGACGGGCTACGACGACCCCGAACTGGACATCGACCCACAGGCCGCGTCGATGGAGATCCTCGGCTACGCGTACCAGATGGCGGACGAGCGCAAGAAGTGCCCCGCCGACGACATCGTCACGACGCTGATCGAAGCGGACATCGATGGAAATGAGCTCTCTCCCGAGGAATTCGGCTTCTTCGTGATCCTGCTGGCGGTCGCCRGCAACGAGACCACCCGCAATGCCATCACACACGGCATGATGGCGTTCCTCGACCATCCCGATCAGTGGGAGCTCTACAAGAAGGAGCGTCCCAAGACGGCGGCGGACGAGATCGTCCGGTGGGCGACCCCGGTCAACTCGTTCCAGCGCACCGCACTGGAAGACACCGAGCTCGGCGGCGTGCACATGAAGAAGGGGCAGCGGGTCGTAATGCTGTACGGCTCCGCGAATTTCGACGAGGACGCATTCGAGAATCCCGAGAAATTCGACATCCTGCGGGAGAACAACCCGCACGTCGGGTTCGGCGGTACGGGCGCGCACTTCTGCCTCGGAGCCAACCTCGCCCGCCTCGAAATCGACCTGATCTTCAATGCGATTGCGGATCACCTGCCGGATATCAGTAAGCTGGGAGATCCGCGGCGGTTGCGCTCGGGCTGGCTCAACGGTATCAAGGAGTTTCAGGTCGATTACAAGACTGCGTCAGGCGGTTGCCCGGTCAGGCACTGACCCCACTGATTCAGCGGCGTCGGAGGGCACCCTCATCCTCTCCGACGCCGCTGTTCCCTTTCTGTCCGAGGAGGGTGGGAGCAGGTCATGACTGTGCGGTCCATCGTCCACGACCCGGGTGCCGGTTTCTCGGCGCCGGGAGATCCGAGCGTCACTGCCGCCCTCGACGCGTTCCTTCGCCGCCTGGACGCCGCTCCTCGCCTGCTCGGGTTCGGCGAGCCCATGCACGGGGAGGAGAGCTTTCTGCTGCTCCGCAATCAGATGTTCCGATACCTCGTCGAACATGAGGGCTATCGATCCATCGCGATCGAAAGCAGTTGCCTGAAAGGGATACTCGTCGACTCCTTCGTGCGGGGCACGAACGGCGTGCCACTCGACGACGTCATGGAACACGGTTTCAGCCACGGCTTCGGAGAGTCCCGGGCCAACCGCGACCTGATCCGATGGATGGCCGACCACAACAGCCGACGCGAAGCGGGCGAGCACGTGCGGTTCTTCGGTTTCGACGCCCCCATCGAGATGACGTCCGCCGACAGCCCCCGGCAGGCCCTGACCTTCCTCGACACCTACCTGCGGACCCACCTCGACGAGCGGGATCTGCCCTGCACTCCGGACCGGATCTCCGCCCTGATCGGCGACGACGACCGCTGGAGCGACCCGGCCGTCGCCATGGACCCGGCCCGATCCGTCGGTGCCACCGCCGAGGCCGGACAGTTGCGTCTGATCGCCGACGACCTGATGACGCTGCTGGCCTCGGAGGCGCCTCGCCTCGTCGCTGCGGGCACGCGAGACGAATGGTGGGAGGCCGAACTGCACGGTCGCGTCGCCACCCGCCTGCTCAGCTATCACGCCGGAATGGCAGAGAACTCCCCACGCCGCATTGCCCGCCTTCTGGGGATCCGCGACACCCTCATGGCGGACAACCTGTCCGCGCTGGTGCGGAGGGAGGCGGATCGGGGGCCGACATTCGTCTTCGCCCACAACGGCCATCTGCTGAAGGGCGAAACCCACTGGGATCTCGCCGGAATGCACCTGCACTGGTGGTGCGCCGGCGCCCACCTGGACTTGCGGTTCGGCGACGCGTACACGGTCATCGGTTCCGCGGTCGGTGAGGCGCCCGGTCACGGCATCGGACAGCCGCCACCGGGCACCCTCGAGGATCTGCTCTTCGCGGTCGGCGAGAGTTGTCTCGTGCCTGCCGCGGCGATGGCGGACGCCGTCCGCGGCGCACAGAAGCGCGCCGACCCGTCGAGCAACTCCACATACTTCCCGCTCGACCCCGCGTGCCTCGGCGAACTCGATGCCGTCCTCTTCGTCCGGCACCTCGACGAGGCCGCCGGGTGATCCGAATCCTCAGACCTTGCGCAGCGTCTTCATCGCCCGCTCGACCTCCCAGAAGGCCCGTAGCGACGTGATCTTGCCTTCGTCGTCCACGCGGTAGACGAACACGCCCTCGGCGTCGATCTGCGATCCCGCCACCGTCGACCGGATGGTCCCGATGTTCACGTTCTCGTTGCCGCACACCAGTGAATCGGTGATGAGGAATTCGAGCGATTCGGTGGTCGCGATCGTCATGTCGTAGAACCGGGAGATCGCATCGAGGCCGTGGTGCCCCTTCCCTTCGGGGTCGAAACCCGAAGGGCCGACGGGATCTTCGACACGTGCGTCCTCGGCGAACAGGGCCAGCCACTCCTCCTTGCGCCTGCCGCTGGCCGCCGCGCGGGACGCCTGTCCGGCGAGGCGGGCAGGATGGTCGGTCGTCGTCATGTCCACACTCCTATCCGATGTACTGATCGGCGAACTTGCGCAGCGACTCCTGCTTGGCGTCGAGCGGTCCGTCGAAGCCGATGCCGTCGAACACCCACGGGACGACGATCGTGTCGGTCACCCCGGCGTCCGCGAGTTCGGCGTAGCCGTCCTTGCCGAAACGGTCGATGCAGACCGTCTGGATCTCGTACGGCAGATCGGCGCGGCCGTACTCCTCCCGCAGTTCCCGCAGTCGCGCGATGACCTGGACGAGATCGTCGAACTTGATCATCGCCGACGTCCAGCCGTCACCGACCCGGGCGGCGCGCCGGAGTGCGACGTCGGTGTGGCCGCCGACGTAGAACGGCACCGGCTTCGTCGGGGCCGGGCTCATCTGCAGGCGGTCGAAGTCGTAGAACTCACCGTGATACTCGACCATCCCGCCGCCGAGGATTAGCTTGATGACGTCGATCATCTCGTCGACGCGGGCGCCGCGTTTCGCGTACGGCACCCCGCACCATTCGAATTCCTCGGGCGCCCAGCCGATCCCGACACCGAAACCGAACCGGTTGCCGATCAGGTTGGCCACCGATCCCACCTGGCGGGCCAGGAGCACCGGATTGCGGGACCCCAGCTTGAGGACCTGGGTGTAGAACTCGATCTTCGACGTCACCGCACCCATGGCGGCCGCCGCGATCAGCGGATCCACCCACGGCGTCTCCTCGGTCCACATCCGGGAGCCGTCCGGTGTGTACGGGTAGTCCGCGCTCTGCTTCTCCATGAAGAACAGCGAGTCGGGGAGTGCGATGGACGAGAACCCGCACTCCTCGGCTGTTTTCGCGAGAGCCGGCAACTGATCGAGGGGATTCATGGCGATGCCGACGGTGAATTTCACTGGTGACGTCCCTACTACTAGTTGTTCGGCCGGTCGGAACCGACCACCCACATCGAGAAGTACTGCGAACCGCCGCCGTAGGCGTGGCCGAGTGCCTTGCGCGCGTCCTTCACCTGGTGGTCGCCGGCGCGGTGCATCACCTGCATCGCCGCCTCTGCGAACCGGATCATCCCGGAGGCGCCGATCGGATTGGACGACAGGACGCCGCCCGACGCGTTGAGCGGGAGCCGGCCGCCGATGGCCGTCTCGCCCGCCTCGGTGAGCTTCCAGCCCTCGCCCTCGGCGACGAAGCCGAGATTCTCGAGCCACATCGGTTCGAACCAGGAGAAGGGGACGTAGATTTCGGCGACGTCGATCTCGTCGAGCGGATCCTTGATGCCCGCGGCCTTCCACAGTGCGGCCGACGCGTCCCGTCCGGCCTGCGGATTCACCTGGTCGCGTCCGGCGAACGTGGTGGGCTCGGTGCGCATCGCGGTCGCGTGTATCCAGGCCACCTCACGGCCGTCCGCGACGACCTGCTCGGCGGCCTCCTCGTTGCCGATCACCAGCGCGCAGGCGCCGTCCGAGGACGGACAGGTCTCGTCGTAGCGGATGGGATCCCACAGCATCTGCGAGGCCTGCACCGATTCGAGCGTGATGTCGGGCTGCTTGAGGTGGGCGTACGGGTTGAGGCTGCCGTTCAGCCGGTCCTTCACCGCCACCATCGCGCCGATGTGATCGGGTGCGCCGGACCGCCGGATGTACGAGCGGACGTGCGGGGCGAAGTACCCGCCCGCGCCCGCGCCGACCGGCATGTGGAACGGAATGGGTGTGGACAGCGCCCACATGGCGTTCGACTCGGACTGCTTCTCCCACGCCACCGTCAGCACCCGCTTGTGCACCCCCGACTTCACGAGGCTCGCCGCCACGCAGGCGGTCGAACCGCCGACCGAGCCCGCCGTGTGCACACGCAGAAGCGGTTTGCCGTTGGCGCCCAGTGCGTCCGACATCGCGAGCTCCGGCATCATCGACCCCTCGAACAGGTCGGGGGCCTTGCCGATCACGACGGCGTCGATGTCGTCCCAGCCCACCCGCGCGTCTTCCATCGCGCGGTCGATCGCCTCGCGCACCAGCCCGGCCATGGACACGTCGTGCCGTTTCGCCACGTAATGGGTCTGACCGGTGCCCAGTACGGCGGCCAATTGATTCGCCATCAGTTGCGTCCCTCCAAGACTGCGACCAGATTCTGTTGCAGCACAGCACCACTCGTGGCGTGCGCCAGCGTGCGCCCGGCGTTGCCGTCCATGATGGCCTTGGCTGCGTAACCTATGCGTTCCAGACCCGCGGAGAACATCGGGTTCCCGCTCAGCGGGCCGCCCGACGGGTTGATCGTCGTCGCATCGGACAGCCCGATGGCCTCGCGGAGGATCAGTTCCTGATGGGTGAACGGTCCGTGCAGTTCGGCCACGTCGATACCGCCGACGTCCCCGCCGGTGGCCGCCCGCGCCGACGCCGTCGTCGACGGCGAGACCGTCAGGTCACGGGCGCCGAAGTTCGGGGAGTCGATCCGATGCTCGATCCCGGTGATCCACGCCGGTCGCTCGCACAGCTCTCGGGCACGGTCTCCGGAAGCGAGAACGACGGCAGCGGCGCCGTCCGTGATCGGCGCGCAGTCGTGGGCGCGCAACGGATCCGCGACGAACGGTCTCGCGAGCAGTTCGTTGATGTCGACGTGCCCCGACAACTGGGTGTTCGGGTTGCTCTCGGCCGCGGCCCGGCTGCGCGCGGCCACCGCCGCCATCTCCTCGGACGTCCACTTCCCGGCGTCGAGTCCGAGACGCGCCTGCAGTCCGGCGAGCGACACCGAGTCCAGGGCCAGTGGCGCGACCAGGTAGGGGTCGAGTTGCATGGACAGGACCTTGCGGAGATTGCCGGCCGAGGACTTCCCGAACCCGTACACCAGGGCCGTGTCGACCTCGCCGGTCATGATCTTGATCCAGGCCTCGTAGAATGCCCAGGCGGCGTCCATCTCCACGTGCGACTCGTTGATCGGGGGTACCGCGCCGATCGAGTCGACCGCGGAGATGAAGGAGAACGCACGGCCGGCCAGGTAGTCCGAGGATCCCGAACACCAGAAACCGATGTCGGACTTGGTGATCCCGAGATCCTCGTACAGCTGCTGGAAGCAGGGAACCAGCATCTCGACGCCGTTGGTGGTGCCGGTGGTCTCACGCACGTGCGGTGCGTGCGCGAACCCGACGACTGCGATATCTGTCATTGTGCCGCGCCCTCACAGGTGGTGTTTGTAGGTGTCGTACTCGGCGTCGGGCTCGCCCGTCGGCCTGAAGTACTCGATGTTCTCGAGCGTGTAGTCCCACTCCTCGCGTGGCTTCCACTTGGCCTCCACTCGCATGCCCATCCGCACGTCGGCGGCATCGCAGTCGAGGATCAGGTGCAGGAACGCGATGTCCGCGCCGTCGAGCAGCACGTAGGCGGCGACGTACGGCGGCTTGATCCGCTGCCCGAGGAAGGGGACGTTCACGATGCAGAACGTCGTGACGATGCCCCGGTCCGGCAGTTCCACCTGCTCCTTCGTCGGGATGCCGTCGGTGGGGTTGGCGCTGCGCGGCGGGATGTACACCTTGCCGCCCGGGCCGGTGCGGCCACCGATCAGCTTGCCCTCCTTCAACCCTCGGAGGTAGAAGCTCTCCTCGGCGGACGCGGAGTGCAGGTAGTCGAGATCGATCGGCGTCGTGACCATCGTGACCGGTTCCGACTCCGAGGCCGGTCCGGGTTCGCCGGTCGACTCGCCGGGTTCGAAGCACACGATGTCCTGTATCCGCCCGACGCGTTCCTGCGCCCACCGTGCCCGCACCCGCATGCCCGTGCTCATTCCGGCAGGGGAGGCGACGTCCACGGCATGCACCAGCGACGTGTCGGCGCCGTCCAGCTTGATCAACGCCCACGCGAACGGGGTGGTGAGAGGTTGCCCGGCAATGGGTTCCGGCATCCACGTCCAGCTCACCACGGTGCCTGCGTCGGACACCCCGACGAAGTCGGTGAGTGGTTCGGCGGTGTCCGGGTCGAATTCGGGCGGTGGGACGTAGACGCGTCCGTCCGAGCCGCGGGCGCCGATGACCTTGCGGTCGCGCAGCGCGGTCACGAAGGCGCCGACGGTCGGGCCCACCGATCGGGTGTAGTCGAATTGAAGTTTCAGCGGGGCGCTCAACGGTTCGTTCGAGAATTTTTCGGCCACCGCGCTCTTTCCCATGCTCACAACTTCGAGTAGAACAGGTTCTAGTGTTTGTGGCAAGGGTCACTTCTGACGACGGTCGATGCGGAGGCACACGATGAAGCTCGGGTTGCAACTCGGATACTGGGGCGCAGAGCCGCCCACCAACGCCCCGGAGTTGATCGCCGCCGCCGAAGCCGACGGATTCGACGCCGTCTTCGCCGCCGAATCGTGGGGATCCGACGCCTTCACCCCCCTCGCCTGGTGGGGTTCGAGCACCGACCGCGTCCGCCTCGGCACGTCCGTCGTGCAGATCTCCGCGCGCACACCCACCAGCACCGCCATGCACGCCCTCACCCTCGACCACCTCAGCGGCGGCCGCGCCATCCTCGGACTCGGCGTGTCCGGACCGCAGGTCGTCGAAGGCTGGTACGGGCAGCCGTTCACGAAACCGCTCGCCCGCACCCGCGAATACGTCTCCATCGTCCACAAGGTGCTGGCGCGGCAGGAACCCGTCACCAGCGACGGCCCACACTTCCCCCTGCCCTACACCGGTCCCGGCAGCACCGGACTCGGGAAACCACTCAAGCCGATCACCCACCCACTCCGCGCCGACATCCCGATCTGGCTCGGCGCCGAAGGTCCCAAGAACGTCGCGCTCACCGCCGAGATCGCCGACGGCTGGCTCGCCATCTACTACTCACCCCGCCTCGCGCCCATGTACAACGAATGGCTCGACGAAGGCTTCGCCCGCCCCGGCGCCCGTCGCAGCCGCGAAGAATTCGAAGTCGCGGCCACCTGCCAGGTCATCGTCACCGACGACCGCGCCGCCGCCATCGCCGGCCTCAAACCCGTCACCGCCCTGTACGTCGGCGGCATGGGCGCCCCCGAACTCAACTTCCACGCCCAGGTTTACACCCGCATGGGTTACGGCGAACAGGTCGACGAAATCGGACGCCTCTTCCGCGCCGGCCGCAAGGACGAAGCCGCCGCCGTCGTCCCCGACGAAATGGTCACCGAAACCATGATCATCGGCAACGTCGACGAAGTCCGCGCCGACGTCAAACGCTGGGCCGACGCCGGCGTCACCATGCTCCTCGTCTCCTGCCGCGACGCCGACCACGTCCGCGAACTCTCCGCCGCGGTCCTGGGCTGACCCCTCCGGCCGACCTCCCCGGCCCGGGCGAATGTACCTTTCGGCGCACCTGAGGCGTTGAACGGTGCATTCACCCGGGCGCTCCGAGCATCCGGACCTCAGGCCGGGGCCGCGAGGACGCCAGCTGGTAGTGCGACTGGAGGTCGGCGATCACGCGGTCGGGGTCGTCGCGGATAGCGCTCGGCAACGTCGGCAGCACAATAATGCCGTGGTTCTGCATCCGGGTGCGGCGCTCGACGGTCGATTTGTACGCCTTCGGCGCCAGATGCCAGTCGAGAGAGTCGATGTCCCACGCGAACGCGACATCGTCGATCCAGCCGTCGGGCATGGCGATGAACTGCCCGGCAACGTCGCCGATCCTGCGGTTGAAGACCATTCGGGGCAGTCCGCTGCGCAACCACAGCCGACGGGCTTCGGCCTCGGACACCGAGTGGACGTCGGCACTCACTTCGCGCAGCACTGTCCGGGGGAGTGCGGCACCCCGGCCGCTACCCGAGTTCAACTCCGCGATCAGCTCGGCGACACTCACCTCGCCTCGCTGGACTACCTCCGCGATGAGGGATCGAGTGCTGTCCAGGGTGCGGCACCGCCGCGCCGCGTCGAGCAACGCGCGCGGAAGCGGGGCACAGGGAAGTCCGTTGCGCGTCACGGGTGCCGGCAAACGCGTCGTACGTTCGACGAGCACGAAGCCCGTGGACTGCACGCGCCGATGCGTGGCGATCAGAACATGGGCATCCCCGGAGTACGACGTGCCGTACCCGTATTCGTGCAGCGCTGCGCGCCCCGTGAGGACTGCGTTCTCGCCGCTGAGCACGATCGCGGCCACCGCACGCTGACGCGCGGTCGGGTGGCCGTTGCCGAGCATCACGACACCCGGAAGGATGCGTTGCCACGGCCCGCCCGGACGGCATCGAGCGTCGATCGCCGAATTCGACACGCCCCATTGCCTCAACTCGGCGGTGCGGATGATCCCGGACCGGCTCACTCCGTACAGGTCATCGAGGCGATGCCCCCACTCTCCCCGTCGCATGAGTTGATGATGACGCACCCGGTGCGGGCGGCAGCTTCGGTCACCAGGCTTTTTGGTGGGGCCTGTGGATAAGTTGGGGCTGTGGATAACCCTCACACCCTGGGCGAATGTACCTCTCGGCGCCGCAGATGCGCCGAAAGGTACATTCGCCTCCGGGGTTATCGCACCGCGGTCAGCGGCCCTCGAACTTCGGCGCGCGCTTTTCGGAAAAGGCGCGCGGACCTTCCTTCGCGTCGGCGCTCTTGAAGACCTCGGTGCCGAGGGCGGCGTCGATCTGAAAGGCCTCTTCCTCGTGCATGCCTTCGGTGTCGCGGATGGTCTTGAGGATCGCCTGGACGGCGAGGGGACCGTTGGCGGAGATGAGGTCGGCGAGTTCGAGGGCCTTGTCGAGGGCCTGGCCGTCGGGGACGACGTGCCCGATGAGGCCGATTTCCTTGGCCTCGGGGGCCTTGATGTGACGTCCGGTCAGCAGGATGTCGGCTGCGACGGTGTACGGGATCTGCCGGACGAGGCGCACGGCGGAGCCGCCGAGGGGGAATAGTCCCCATTTCGCCTCGGAGACACCGAATTTGGCGCCCTCGCCGGCGACGCGGATGTCGGTGCCCTGCAGGATCTCGGTGCCGCCGGCGATGGCGGGACCCTCGACTGCGGCGATGAGAGGTTTGGTGAGGCGCCGTCCCTTCAGCAGCGCCTCGATCTTGGACAGGTCCCAGCCCGAATTTTTCCCCTCGCTCCGCTCGCCCGCGCCGGAGAAGGAGTCGCCGGGGTGCTGCGACGTCATGGCCTTGAGGTCGGCGCCGGCGCAGAAGGCACCGCCGGCGCCGGTGAGGATGGCGACCCGGATGTCCGGGTCGGAGTCGACCTGATCCCACGCGTCCCGCATGATCGTCATCATTTCGCCGGACAGCGCGTTCTTCGCCTCGGGGCGGTTCATCGTGACGATCAGGACGTGCCCGCGTTTCTCGACGAGGCAGTGCGGCGACTGTGCCGAAATGTCGGATTTCTCGGTCGTTGTAGAGGACACTGAAGTCTCCCGAAGGGTGTGTGAGCTGGCTCTCAAATTAGGTCTTGCCAGAAACGGTAACACGTTCTACTTTGTTGACGTGGCCCTTAATATCGCAGACCTCGTAGAGCACGCAATCGACCTCGTTCCGGACCGCGTCGCGTTGGTGTCCGACGACCGGGAAGTGACGTACGCGCAGATGGAGGAGAGGGCCAATCGCCTCGGCCACTACCTGCGTGAACAGGGTGTCCGGCCCGGTGACAAGGTGGGCATCTACTGCCGCAACACCATCGAGGCCATCGAGGCCATGGTGGCGGTCTTCAAGATTCGTGCGGTGATGGTGAACGTCAACTACCGGTACATCGAGAACGAGTTGCAATACATCTTCGACAATTCGGACATGGTCGCGCTCGTCCACGAACGCCGGTACTCCGACAAGGTGGCGAATGTGCTCCCCGAGACGCCGCTCCTGAAGACCACCGTGGTGGTCGAGGACGGCACCGATCTCGACTACGAGGGGGTCGAATACGAGGCGGCGCTGGCGCAGGGTTCCCCCGACCGCGACTTCGGCGAGCGCAGCAATGACGACCTGTACATGCTCTATACCGGTGGCACCACCGGAAAGCCGAAGGGGGTGATGTGGCGTCACGAGGACGTCTGGCGGGTGCTCGGCGGCGGCATCAACTTCATGACCGGTGAATACGTCGAGGACGAGTGGGATCTCGCGAAGCTGGGTGCCGAGAGCCCCGGCATGACGCGCTTCCCGATCCCGCCGATGATCCACGGCGGCAGCCAGTGGGCGGTGTTCCAGAGTCTGTTCGGCGGCGGAAAGTGCGTCATGCACCCCGAATTCGACGGCCACGACGTGTGGCGGATCGTCGACCAGCACAAGGTCAACCTCATCTTCATCACCGGCGACGCGATGGCGCGCCCGATGCTCGACGCGCTGGTGGAGGGCAACGAGGCAAGCGGCGAACCCTACGACCTGTCTTCGCTGTTCCTGATGGCGAGTTCGGCGGCGCTGTTCTCGCCCAGCATCAAGGAGAAGTACCTCGAACTGCTGCCCAACCGGATGATCACCGACTCCATCGGTTCGTCCGAGACGGGTTTCGGCGGCCTCAGCGTGGTCGCGAAGGGCGACTCGCACGGTGGCGGCCCGACGGTGAAAATCGACGCGTCCACCTCCGTCCTCGGCGAGGACGGCAACCCGGTCGAGCCCGGCTCCGGCGTCGTCGGCATCCTGGCGCGCCGGGGGCACATCCCGATCGGCTACTACAAGGACGAAGAGAAGACCAAGGCCACGTTCAAGGAGATCAACGGCATCCGCTACTCCATCCCCGGCGACTTCGCGCAGGTGGAGGCGGACGGCACGGTGACGATGCTGGGCCGCGGTTCRGTGTCCATCAACAGCGGCGGCGAGAAGATCTTCCCCGAGGAGGTCGAGGGCGCACTCAAGTCGCATCCCGACGTCTTCGACGCCCTCGTGGTCGGCATTCCCGACGAACGCTTCGGCCAGCGGGTGGCCGCCGTCATTCAGACCCGTCGTGGGGTGCGTCCGAGCCTGCACGAGATCGCCGACGCGGCACGCAAGGAGATCGCGGGATACAAGGTTCCGCGCAGCCTCTGGTTCGTCGACGAGATCAAGCGCTCGCCTGCGGGCAAACCCGACTACCGCTGGGCCAAGGAACAGACCGAGACCCGGCCGGCCGACGACCACAACGGCAACGGTTCGCCCGAAAGCAAAGGCGCGTAAATGCATACGAGTTTGAGTGAGAAGTTCGGCATCGAGTACCCGGTGTTCGGGTTCACGCCGTCCGAACACGTGGCCGCGGCGATCTCCCGGGCCGGCGGCCTGGGTGTGCTCGGCTGCGTCCGGTTCAACGATCCCGAGGAACTCGAGGCCGTCCTGGCGTGGATGGACGAGAACACCGACGGCAAGCCGTACGGCGTCGACATCGTGATGCCCGCGAAGGTGCCCACCGAGGGCACGTCGGTGGACCTGGAGTCGCTGATCCCCGCGGAACACCGCGCGTTCGTCGACCGGACCCTGTCCGAACTGGGGGTGCCGCCACTGGATTCGGGGGTCGAACACGCGACCGGCGTGCTCGGCTGGCTGCACTCGGTGGCGCGGTCGCACGTGGACGTCGCCCTGAATCATCGAATTGCGTTGATCGCCAACGCCCTCGGTTCACCCCCGAAGGACGTCATCGACCAGGCCCACGAGAAGGGGGTTCCGGTGGCCGCGCTGGCCGGCGCCGTGGAGCACGCGCGCAGGCACGTCGCGAACGGTGTCGACATCGTCATCGCGCAGGGGTACGAGGCCGGTGGGCACACCGGGGAGATCGCGTCGATGGTGCTGGTTCCCGAGATCGTCGACGCCATCGGAGATTCCGCCGCCGTACTCGCGGCCGGTGGTATCGGCAGCGGACGCCAGGTGGCCGCGGCGCTGTCGCTGGGGGCGGCGGGGGTGTGGATGGGGTCGTACTGGCTCACCACGTCCGAGTACAAACTGGGCAGCGCGTCGGCGGAGGGTCCGTCCGCGATCCAGCGCGCCCTCCTCGGGGCGACGTCGGCGGACACGGTGCGGTCCCGGATCTACTCGGGCAAACCCGCGCGCCTGCTCAAGACCAAGTGGACCGACGCGTGGTCGAAGCCGGACGCGCCCGCGCCGCTGCCGATGCCGCTGCAGAATCTGCTGGTCAGCGAGGCGCATCAGCGCATCGCCGCGTCCGAGAACCCGGATGTCGTGGCGATGCCGGTGGGGCAGATCGTCGGGCGGATGAACGAGATCCGGCCGGTGGCCGAGGTGATGGACGAACTGGTCAAGGGCTTCGACTCGGCGGTGTCCCGCCTCGACAGCTTCCGCTAACCCAGGTGAGTGGCAAAGCGTGCGCCAGCACACTTTGCCACTCACCTGGGGGAGTAGCGGTCTCCGTCGCGGACCCACACCGGATCGGCGCACTGCGTGGCCTCGGCGCTCAGCGCGCGGGTGAGCACCTTGAACGTGGCCGTCCGCGGGAACTCGGCACACACCCGGATCAGACTCGGGCGCTGCTTCGGACCCAGATCGGATTGCGCGTCGAGGAAGTCCGCGAAGGCCACGGGATCGAACTCCCGGGTCGGTACGACGGCTGCCATCACCCGGTCCCCGACCTCGACGTCGGGCACCCCGTACACCGTCACCTGGGCGAAGCCGTCGTACCGCAGGAGGATGCGCTCGATGGGCGCCGAACCGAGGTTCTCGCCGTCGACGCGCAGCCACCCGGAACTGCGGCCCGCGAAGTAGACGAATCCCTCGGCGTCCCGGTAGGCGAGGTCGCCACTCCAGTACCGACCGTCGCGGATCCGTTCAGCGTCGGCCTCGGGATTGTTGTAGTAGCCCGCGAACGCCCCCGACCCCGCGACATTGACGAGTTCACCCGTTGCGGCCTCGGCGTTGACGACCCGGCCGGCCGCATCGAATTCGGCTGGCGGGCAGGGATCTCCGGTCTCGGGGTCGAGGATCGCGACGCCCTCGGGGAGCCTGCCCAGAGAACCCGGCGGTGCCCCGGGTGCCGAGGAGATGGCGATGCCGCCCTCGGTGGAGCCGAACCCGTCGATCACCGCGGTGCCGAAGCGGCGCGCGAACGCCGCGACCGCGGGAGCGGACCCCTCGTTGCCGTACATCACCCGCAGGGTGTTGTCGGCGTCGTCGGGCATGTCGGGAGTCGCCAGCACATACGACAGCGGCTTTCCGACGTAGTTGGCGTACGTGACGCCGAATCTCCGCACGTCGGGCAGGAAGTTCGACGCGGAGAACCTGCGCCGCAGCGCAATCGAGCTGTGCCCCGCGAGCGCCACGGACCACGCCGCCATCATGGCGTTCGAATGGAACATCGGCATCGACATGTACACGACGTCGTCCGGGGACAGCGCGAAGCGCTCGGCAAGCATGACGCCGGGGCCGGTGATCTTCGCGTGCGTGCAGCGCACCGCCTTCGGGTCGCCGCTCGTGCCCGACGTGAAGATGAGCATGAACAGGTCTTCGGGCGCGGCGGCCTTCGGGGTGAAATCGGGGCGCTCCTCGGCGAGCAGATCGGACCATGCCGGTGAATCCACGTCGACGACGGGAACACCGGGGTCGACACCGTCCAGCAGGGCGGACCGGCCGGATTCGGTGAAGACCACCTGGCAGTCGGCCAGCACGATGTCGCGGGTCAGCGCCTCCCCGCGCCGAGTGGTGTTGAGCCCCACGAGTACGGCGCCGGACAGCGCCGCCGCCCCGGCGAGCAGGGAGAACTCGGGGACGTTGTCCATCAGAACCCCGAAGTGCCGGGGCCGCTGCGCGTCGAGGAGGTGGTCGAGAATCGCGGCGCGGCGCAGGCTCGCCCGCACGTGTTCGGACCACGACACGAACCGGTCCTCGAAGTACAGCCCCTGCGCGCCGGAGTGCGCGACACCGAGCAGCAGGTCCGATACCGTGCGGGCGAGCGTGGCGGTCATGCCGGGACGGTGGCCAGTTCGGCGCCGAGGACCCGCAACTGCTGCGTGGCCGAACCGAGCCGGAACTCGAGCGCCTTGGCGGCGAGGAAGTACCGGTGCACGGGGTGGTCCTCGTCGAGTCCGACGCCACCGTGGACGTGGACGAGGGTGTGGGACACCCGGTGTCCGGCGTCGGACGCCCAGAAGTTGGCGGTCTGGACATCGCCTTCACTGGGCAGTCCCTCACTGAGCCGCCACGCCGCCTGCCACAGTGTGAGCCGGACGCCCTTCACGTCGATGTAGCCGTCGGCGAGTCGCTGGGCTACGGCCTGGAAGCTGCCGATGGGCCGGCCGAACTGCACCCGCTCCCGGGCGTAGGCCGCGGTGAGTTTCAAGGATTCGTCGAGGACGCCGTACTGATACGCGCACGCGCCGAGCGTGCCGCGCTCGACGATCCAGTCGACGATCTCGTGGCCCCGCTCGACGCTGCCGAGAATGCGGTCCCCGGCCAGTGACACTCCGCGGAGGGTCACCTCACCGACGCTGGCCAGGTCGACGGTCTGCTGGCGGGTGACGGTCACCCCGGCGTCGTCCGGGCGGACGAGGAAGACCGCGACCCCGTCCGGGGTGGTTGCCGGGACCAGGAAGAGGTCCGCGGACGGTGCCGCGTCGACCACGATCTTGATGCCGTCGAGCGTCCAGCCGTCCGCGCCGGGTTCGGCACGGGTCGTCGGCGCGGCCGGGTTGTCGCCCAGTTCCTCGTCGAGCGCCACGGTGAGGATCTTCTCGCCCCTCGCGGCCGGAGTGCCCCAATCGGCACGCTGCTGTTCGCTTCCGTACTGCGCGATCGCCCCGGCCGCCATCACGATCGACGACAGGTAGGGGACCGCTGCCACGGCACGGCCCAGTTCGACGAGAATGCTGCACTGCTCGAGGACGCCGAAACCATCGCCGCCCACCGACTCCGGCAGTGCGGCGCTCAGCACGTCGGACGACGCGAGCGCGGACCAGAGCCGGCGATCGAGACGGTCTTCCGCCGCGTCGAGTTCGCGCAGCCGGTCGTTGGTGACGAGATCCGAGACGATTCCTCGGGTGAGCCCGGCAAGATCCTGCTGGGCCTCGGTGGGAGTGAAGTCCATGGTGAGAGTCCTAACGCGTCGCGGGGGGCAGGCCGAGGGCGGTCATGGCGATGATGTCGCGCTGCACCTCGTTGGTTCCGCCGCCGAACGTGAGGATCAGCGACGACCGGTGCATCCGCTCGAGCCGCCCGCGCAGCAGGACGCCCGGGGAGTCCTGCCGCAGCGTGGCCGACGGTCCGAGGATCTCCATCAGCAGCCGGTACGCCTCGGTGGCGAACTCCGTGCCGTACACCTTGTTCGCCGACGCCGCCTCCGGGCCGGGGGCGTGCGCTGAGTCATCCCCCGTCGCTTCGCTCGCCCCGGTCGACGAGGCGATCTCCCAGTTCATGAGCTTCAGGTACTCGGCCTTCGCGTGGACGCGCGCGAGATTGATCTGCACCCATTCCTGGTCGATGACGCGGCGACCGTCCGGCAGCTTGGTGTTCTGCGCCCATTCGCGCACCTCCCGCTGGGCGGTGAGGACCGGCCCGGCGGACGTCAGGGCGACGCGTTCGTGATTGAGCTGGTTGGTGATCAGCGCCCAGCCGCCGTGTTCGGGGCCGACGAGCGCGGACGAGGGCACCCGCACGTCCTGGTAGTAGGTGGCGCTGGTGTCCGGGCCCGCCATCGTGTGCACGGGGGTGTACGAGAAGCCTTCGGCGGTGGTCGGGACGATCAGCATGCTGATGCCCTTGTGCTTCTTCGCTTCGGGATCGGTGCGGCACGCCAGCCACACGTAGTCGGCGTACGCGATCAGACTCGTCCACATCTTCTGGCCGTTGATGACGTAGTCGTCGCCGTCCTTGACCGCGGTGGTGCGGAGGCTGGCGAGGTCGGTCCCCGCTTCGGGCTCGGAGTAGCCGATCGAGAAGTGCAGTTCGCCGGCCGAGATCTTGGGCAGGAAGAACGATTTCTGCTCGGGGGTGCCGAAATGCATGATCGTCGGCGCGACCGAGTTGATCGTGAGGAAGGGGACGGGCGCGCCTGCGATGGCTGCCTCGTCGGTGAAGATCAGCTGATCCATGGCGGATCGTTCCTGGCCGCCGTACTCCCTGGGCCACCCGAGTGTCAGCCAGCCGTCCCTGCCCATCTGGGCGACGACGTCGCGGTAGACGTTGCCCTCGCCGTATTCGCCGGTGGTGGCGGCCAGTGCCTCTCGACGCTCCGGCGTCATCAGCTTCGCGAAGTACGCGCGCAGCTCTTCCCGCAGCTGTTGCTGCTGCGGTGTGTACGTGATGTGCATCGAAATACCTCTCCGGTCCGAGAGCGAAATCAGCTGAAATCTGGCACAGGTTCCAGTCTCTGCGGTGCATCGGCGGAGTCGGCTCAGGCCGGCCCCGGAGCGTGCCCGGTAGGCGTGCCCGCAGTCGTGGAACGAATCATTGCACACGACTGGAACAGGTTCTAGTGTTATCGCAGGAACGGCGTGCGCCACAGCCCGGCTGCACCCGGATCCGCGAGTGACGAGACGAGAAGAAGTGAGGGTTGCCATGGAGGTCAGAGTCGATTTCGACCGTTGCGAGGCCAATGGTGTGTGCGTGGGGATCGCACCCGACATCTTCGAGCTCGACGACGACGATCAGCTGCACATCACGAGTGCCGTTCCTCCCGCTGACCGGGAGGAAGACGTGCGTACGGCGATCGCCCAGTGTCCGAGGGCCGCACTCACCGAGCACCCCTGAGGATTGTTGCCCGGAATGAGAACACGTTCTAGAGTGGCGTCGACCTACCGCCGCGCCGTGGTTCACGACCTGCGGCGAGCGCACAGAACCAGGAGAGCGTGTTCATGAATGCTGTGGCTGACCGCGAAGTGAACGTGGACGGCAAGGTCGCCGTCGTGACCGGTGCCGGATCCGGCCTCGGAAAGTTCGAGGCGATCGCACTGGCCCGTGCGGGTGCGTCCGTCGTCGTCAACGACCTGGCCGCGAACGAGGCCGTCGAGGAAACTCTGGAGGAAATCCGGGGCCTGGGCGCAAAGGTCGAGTTCGTGGCAGGCGACATCGGCGAACGGTCCACGGCCGACGCGATCATGGAGGCGGCGCAGAGCCGGCTCGGCAGCCTCGACATCCTGGTGAACAATGCGGGCATCACGCGGGATCGCATGCTGTTCAACATGTCCGACGAGGACTGGGACCTGGTGCTGAAAGTGCATCTGCGCGGCCACTTCCTGCTGTGCCGTTCCGCCGCGTCGTATTGGCGGGGCAGGTCGAAGGAGGCCGGCGCGCCCGTGTACGGGCGGATCGTCAACACCTCGTCCGAGGCGGGACTGCTCGGACCCGAGGGGCAGGCGAACTACGGTGCCGCCAAGGCGGGCATCACGGCGCTCACGCTGTCGGCGGCCCGTGGGCTCTCCCGGTACGGCGTCCGGGCCAACGCGATCTGCCCTCGGGCCCGCACGTCGATGACGGAGAGCGTCTTCGGGGAGGCTCCCGCCGAGGGAGTCGATCCGTTGTCGCCCGAGCATGTGGCCGCGCTGGTCGCCTACCTCGCATCTCCCGCCGCCGACTCCGTGAACGGTCAGGTCTTCGTCGTCTACGGCCCGATGGTGGCGTTGATGGCGGCGCCGGTCGTCGAGCGGCGCTTCGACGCCGTGGACGGCCGCTGGACACCCGGTGCGCTCGCGGAGGAGCTCGGGACCTACTTCGAGGACCGGGATCCGGCCGCGATGTTCTCGGCCTCCGCGGCGC
>NZ_JBFUHV010000080.1:0-38018 GCF_056402215.1 Rhodococcus sp. P4_B6
CGAGGGCTGGTAGCGGCAGCCACTACGGCGTTGATGATCCTTCCGATCGGACTTGCATTCGGACTGCCCTGGGCTGTTCGAAGGAGATGCTCCCTTGATGCCCAGTCGGAAGCTGTCATTCGCAGCGCACGATGGCTCTCCTTGCTAACCATCGTGCCAGGTGTTGGCTTCGCGTTCCTGCTGTACGCGACTCTTCTTTCTGACCTTCCTGAACAGGCAGGGGTGTGGTTCGTGGTTGGCTTAGCGCTAACTCCGCTCGTTGTCACGCGAAACTGTCAAATTAGTCTTCTGGTCGTAGAGCAGAAATACTTTCAAATACTGTTGGTCACGTTGAGTCAGCCGGCAGCGTACTTCGTTCTGATACTTGGACTGTTCGTTTCGAGCAGAGTTTCTGTCACTGCCGTTATTTCAAGCTATGTAGTGTCCGTTGGCGTGTCATATTTGATCACTTCACGAATTGTGTTTATTTCGTGGTTTGGGAATCGCGTCAGTTGGCGCCCCTTAGTGCGAGAAGCTTGGCGCGCCTCTGGCGCGCAAATATCGGAGATTGCTTCCTATCGTCTAAACCAGCTCCTCCTGTTGCCTCTGATCGGAAGTGCAGCCCTCGGAAATTATGCTGTGGCGGTAAATATCGCATTAGCTCCGGCTCCAATTGGGCATGCTGTCGGCGCCGCGGGGTTTAAGGGTATGGCCACTGGATCGGAAGCAGATCGTCGCAAGAGTGTTGATGAGTCTCTGAGGGCGGCGGTTTGGCTGGCGATACTGTCGGCACTTGGTGTTTCCGCGCTTTCCCCTTTTGTTATTCCGTGGGCGTTCGGAAGAGAGTTTAGGTCTGCCATCCCGGCCACGATCGTCTTGGCAGTGGGTGGCGTGTTTGTCATCTGTAATTACGTGATGACATCTGGTCTCGTTGCACGAAACCAGCCGGGTAGGGCGAGCATTGTTCATTTCTCAGGATTTATCGTCGGTCTAGTCGCGCTCCTACTTCTGAGCCCGCCCCTTGGTCTAATGGGTGCAGCGCTTGCTTCAGTGATTGGATTCCTTGCGACATCGGTAACGGCGTCGGTTTTCTTGGGGGTGGGCATCGGTCCATGGATTCCCCGGGTTAATCATCTAAGGTCGTCATTCTCGGTACTCTTCGGACGGTAGTATGTTTATTTTTGCAACCTTGCAGCATGTAGGATATGGAAGGTTCATACGCGACGTGGGAGAGGGGAGTTTCTAGATGCAAAATGGGATATTTCTCGTGATTGTTAACTACTTCTCGCACGGTATGGTCGCACGCTTATTAGCATCTTTGGATTGCTCAATATTTCGCGGTGCCGTTGTAGTTGATAACTCTGTCGATTCCGGCGAGTTTCGGAATCTAATGCGCGTTGTGGAAGGGCATCGTATCCGCGCAGTCGCGATGCCCAGCAACGTCGGCTTCGGTGCCGCAGTTAACGCCGGCGTTGACCTGCTGAACCCCGACGCTGATGGTCGTATATGGATTCTGAATCCGGACACTGTCGCGACCTCGGATGTTGCTGTGCGATTGGCCCAGGCCCTGGATGAGTATGGCGCCGACATGGCGTCACCCGTGATCTGTACCGGAATCGATGATGAGATCTGGTTTGGCGGTGGCGAGATTGACATTCGGCGGGGGCGTACTAGCCACTGGGGTTATCGTCCGGAGGTGGCGGTCGAGTGCGATTTCTTGACTGCAGCGGCGGTCATGATTTCTGTATCCGCTTGGTGGAGGCTGGGCGGATTCCGTACCGACCTGTTTATGTATTGGGAAGATGCTGATTTATGCCTACGTGCCAGCGAACTGGGTATGAGAATGGTGGTTGACCCTGCGGCCATGATTTGGCATGAAGTCGGAGCGACTACAAGCACACACGGAAAGAGTGGGCTTTACTACTACTATATGGAACGAAACCGCATGGTGGTGTTGGCGGATTCTTCCGGTGTCTGTTATCTATGGTCACGCAGTGCGGTACTTGAGGCATTGCGAATTTTGGCGCGGGCGGGTCGTGAGCCTGTTGGGCGGACTGAAAAGATGGTTTCGGCCGTGCGTGGAATTGCGAGCGGTGCGCATTATGCAATTCGACGTCGTGGTGCTCAGGTTGTTGGCGCGCAGGGCTGATGGTCTTCGCACTTGGGTGGTAGCGAACAGATGAATCCATCGCGGTCTTGTCGATGCTCCGGTCGTAATTTCGACCAGGTCAGCGTCATTCTTTGACGATAGTTCTTTTGGGGATAGATCGGAGTCTTGCGAATGAATGTGAGAATTTCAGTGTTCGGCACTGGTTACCTCGGTGCGACACATGCGGCGTGCATGGCTGAACTGGGCCACGAGGTGCTCGGCGTCGATGTCGACGCGGCCAAGCTCGCCAAGCTCGAAGCCGGCGAGGTGCCCTTTTACGAGCCGGGACTCGAGGAAGTCCTGCGGCGAAACATCGCGGCCGGCCGGCTTCGCTTCACGTCCTCGTACGAGGAGGCGGCCGAGTTTGCCGACATCCATTTCCTCGGCGTTGGAACCCCACAGAAGAAGGGGGAGTTCGCCGCTGACCTCAAGTTCGTCGACGCGGTCATCGAAACACTGGCACCACTTCTCACCGTGCCGGCCGTGATCTTCGGTAAGTCGACAGTCCCGGTCGGAACTGCTGAACGGCTCGGCGCGCGTGCGCGCGAACTGTCGCCGGCTGGAGATGCCGTCGAGGTAGCGTGGAATCCCGAGTTTTTGCGCGAAGGGTTCGCCGTTCAAGACACATTGCACCCGGATCGTCTGGTGCTCGGCGTGGATCGCAATCGACCCGGTCGAGCTGAGGCCGTGGCACGCGAGGTGTACACCCAGCTGCTGGATGAGGGGATCCCGTTTCTGGTATCAGACCTTGCCACAGCCGAACTTGTGAAGGCGTCTGCAAACGCGTTTCTCGCAACCAAGATCTCGTTCATCAATGCCATTGCGGAAGTGTGTGAAGCATCCGGCGCCGACGTGACTGTGCTTGCTGACGCCATTGGTCACGACGCTCGTATTGGACGGCGCTTCCTGAACGCCGGCCTCGGGTTCGGAGGCGGCTGCCTGCCGAAGGACATCCGGGCATTCATGGCGCGGGCGGGTGAGTTGGGTGCAGACCAGGCCCTCACCTTCCTCCGCGAAGTCGACAACATCAACATGCGCCGTCGAACCCGCATGGTCGAGCTCGCGCGCGAGGCATGCGGTTCACTTCTGGGCGCCAGGGTCGCTGTGTTGGGCGCGGCATTCAAGCCAGACTCTGATGATGTGCGCGATTCCCCTGCTCTGAATGTCGCCGGTCAGATTCAGCTTCAGGGTGCCGCTGTCAACGTGTATGACCCGAAGGCGATGGACAATTCGCGGGCGCTGTTCCCCACACTCGGATACTCGGACACAGCTCTAGATGCGTGCGAGGGAGCCGATGTGGTCCTGGTGCTGACCGAATGGCCTGAGTTCCAGAAACTCCAGCCAGCAGATCTGGATGCTGTGGTGCGCAAAAAGGTACTGATCGACGGCCGCAACTGCCTCGATCCGCAGCAATGGCGCGACGCCGGATGGACGTATCGCGGGCTCGGGCGTCCGTGATGCAAATTTTGGTGACCGGCGGCGCCGGCTTCATCGGATCGAACTTTGTGCACACCGTTGTGCGCGAGCAGCCAGAGGTTCGCGTGACCGTCCTCGACGCGCTGACATACGCCGGATCGCGAACCTCGCTCTCTACGGTCGATGATTCGATCGACTTCGTAGAAGGTGACGTCGCAGACGCCGACCTGGTGGACAATCTCGTCTCTGACGCGGATGCCGTTGTGCACTTCGCTGCTGAATCCCACAACGACAACTCGCTCGTGGATCCATCGCCGTTTCTTCAGACCAATATCGTCGGTACGTATACACTGCTCCAAGCGGTGCGACAGCACGACGTGCGATACCACCATGTGTCGACCGACGAGGTGTACGGCGACCTCGAATTGGATGACCCGTCAAGGTTCACCGTGGACACGCCATACAATCCGTCGAGCCCCTACTCGGCAACGAAGGCGGCCTCGGACATGCTCGTTCGTGCTTGGGTGCGGTCATTTGGAGTCCGAGCGACATTGTCTAACTGCTCCAACAACTACGGTCCATACCAGCATATCGAAAAGTTTATTCCTCGTCAGATCACGAACATCTTGACTGGTGTGCGTCCCAAGCTGTACGGCGCGGGAATGAACGTTCGTGACTGGATCCACGTCGAAGACCACAACTCAGCTGTCTGGAGGATCCTCGAGGCGGGCTTGATCGGACGTACTTACCTCATCGGCGCCGATGGCGAACTCGACAACCTGTCCGTCGTTCGAATGATCCTCGAGCTGATGGACAAGGACCCCGATGATTTCGACCACGTCACAGACAGGGCCGGGCACGACCTCAGATACGCCATCGACTCAACGACGCTGCGCAACGAGCTCGGATGGCAGCCGCGCTACAACGACTTCCGCGCAGGACTGCAGGCGACCATCGACTGGTATCGAGATAACCCGACATGGTGGGAGAACGACAAGGACGCCGTCGAGTCGCGATACCAAAACCAAAGGGTATGACAGTGGAATTCCGACAGCTCGAGGTCGCCGGTTCGTGGGAGATCACGCCGAAGCAGTTCGGGGATGACAGAGGGGTATTCCTCGAATGGTTCAAGGAGCCGGCCTTCGTCGAGGCCGTTGGGCATTCGCTGAATCTTGCTCAGGCAAACTGCTCCGTGTCGGCGGCCGGCGTTCTGCGCGGCATCCATTTCGCGGATGTACCACCTGGACAGGCGAAGTACGTCACGTGCATCCAAGGATCTGTACTCGATGTGGTAGTCGACATATGCCTGGGTTCACCGACCTTCGGTTCATGGGACTCGGTACTACTCGACGATGTCAACCGACGCGCAATCTACATTTCCGAAGGTCTCGGTCATGCGTTCCTCTCACTGGAGGACGGGTCCGCGGTGGTGTACCTGTGTTCGGAGGGATATTCGCCCGGCTGCGAGCACGGCATTAACCCGCTCGACCCACAGCTGGGTATCGACTGGCCGACGACTTCGCGATCAGGGAAGCCCCTCGAACTGATCCTGTCCGAGAAGGACACCGCAGCCCCCTCCCTGTCCGAAGCTGGCGCGTCCGGTCTGCTTCCTCAGTATCTCGATGTGAGGGAGTGGATCAATGGTCTCGACTGAGGAACTAGGAGTATGGATCTGCGTATGAAGGGCATCATCCTGGCCGGCGGTTCGGGGACCCGCCTTCACCCAATTACCATCGGCATCAGCAAGCAACTCGTGCCCGTGTACGACAAGCCGATGATCTACTACCCACTGACAACCCTGATGCTTGCCGGCATTCGCGACATACTGATCATCACGACGCCGCATGATGCTGACCAGTTCCAGCGGTTGCTTGGTGACGGTTCCCAGTTCGGTGTCAACCTCACCTACACGGTGCAGCATCAACCGAACGGCCTTGCTCAGGCTTTCGTTCTTGGTGCGGAGCACGTAGGAACCGATTCGGTAGCACTCGTACTCGGCGACAACATCTTCTACGGAGCTGGTCTCGGCCATCAGCTGGGCAGGTTTGAGGATCTCGACGGCGGATCGATTTTCGCCTATTGGGTTGCTGACCCGTCCGCCTACGGGGTCGTCCAGTTCGACGACTGYGGTCGGGCGCTCTCCCTCGAAGAGAAGCCGTCGACTCCGAAGTCGAACTATGCAGTTCCGGGTCTCTATTTCTACGACAACGATGTCGTAGAGATCGCGAAAGGACTCCGGCCGTCCGACCGCGGCGAGTACGAGATCACTGATGTTAACAGGGCCTACCTCGAGGCGGGGCGTCTAAACGTCGAGGTCCTGCCGCGAGGAACCGCTTGGCTCGACACAGGTACGTTCGATTCACTCCTCGATGCGTCGAACTACGTACGTACCATCGAACAGCGGCAAGGATTGAAGATCGGCGCGCCCGAAGAAGTTTCCTGGCGTCGAGGATTCATTTCCGACGACGAGTTGAGGGACCGGGCTAATCAATTGGCGAAGTCGGGATACGGAGACTATCTGCTACAGCTACTCGAAGTCGGCCGGGAGTCTCACTGAGAGAAGCGGAGATTGGCCATGAGACGACTAGTGCTTTTCGTCGTGTGTGTGCTCGGGGCTGCTGGTGTGGGCGCGGTCGGGTTGGGCGCGGGTGGACATTTCGTCTACGCCACGGCGCGAGCCGATTCGATCAGGCCTGTCGATGCCATCATCGTACTCGGTGGTGAGCGCGACGGCCGCGAGGAGTACGGCATCGAGTTTGCGCGGCAGGGCATCTCGACGAACGTGGTGCTCTCGAACCCGTATGGGCCGAGGGAGCGAGGAATGGCTGAATTCTGTGCTACTCGGGACCCGGCCTTTACCGTTACCTGCGTCAGGCCGCAACCGAGTACGACGCGAGGCGAGGCCCTGTTCACGCGGGACCTCGCGGCGCAGCACGGGTGGACCAGCGTCATGGTGATCAGCTGGCGATACCACCTGCCGCGTGCGCGGTACATCTTCTCCCAGTGCTTCGACGGCGAGATCGTCATGCGGCCGGTCCCGCGAGACTACGACTTCAGCTTCGCCCAATGGGAATACATCTACCTCTATCAGACGTTCGGGTTCGTGAAGGCGTTCTTCCAGGGTCGTTCCTGAATTCTGGCTCTCGGTTGCGAAGGGTGCGGCGGCTGATCTAGTCCACCTTCCGAACATCCAGTGCCCGGAACTGGTAGCCGTCCTGCGTTCCGCCGATCGTCGATTCGGGCTCGAACGTGACCCGGTGTCCCGGAGTCAGGAAGCGAAACCCCGGGCCTGAGACATAGCTGAAGTGCGCCCACGCGCCACCGGGAGTGGCGTCGGAATCGATCACACCCCAGCCCTCTTCGTCGCTCCACGTGCGCACGATCCCGGTAGTGCGGTCTGCGTGCTCCCGCGGGGGCGCGGGAGGAAGATCCGCTTCGGTGATCTCCCTCGCCGTGCCGTCGGGAAAGGTGATCCACAATCGGGACGCGTAAGGGCTGTCCCGCGGTGGCGCGACGTACGGCTCGCTCCCCGCTGGCCACGCGCGAATCGTGGAGAAATTGCACCCGTTCATTGGGTTGTCGAGCGCGTTCCGCTCGAACTCCACCCGCTGGCCCTCGCGTAGCGCGGGGAAGCCCTCGACCGCGACGCTGTGGAACAACGTCCAGCATCCGCCCGGAGTTTCGTCGGAATCGATGATGCCCTGCATCTCCTCGATGTTCCAGCTACGGACGACCCCGGTAGTTGCCATGCAGTCATTGTCACGCGACGAGTCGTGCTCGCGGGTAAATATTCGCCGACCGTTGACTCGAATGTATGTTCGAAGTAAGATTCGAACATGGGGATTGGGGAGGAAATCCAGGGGGCGTTGTCGGACGAGATTCTGACAACCGCGGTGGGTGATGCGTGGCGGCTGGCAGAGGCGGAGCTGCTCGAATCGGTCGTTCGTATCTCGGACGAGATTCAGCGACTCGAAGCGCTGCGCGTCAAGCTCGTCGGCGCCGTCGACCACCGCTGCACGGTGGATGTGCTGGGATTTCCGAACGCCAAGATGTGGCTGGCGTCCAAGACGTTGCTCGAGGTCGGTGCGGCGGGGCGAATTGTGATGTTGGGTCGGGGTTTGCGGTTCCAGCCGGAGATCGCGGATCAATTCTTCGGCACCAACATCTCGG
Source organism: Rhodococcus sp. P4_B6 (assembly GCF_056402215.1). Taxonomy (NCBI): domain Bacteria; kingdom Bacillati; phylum Actinomycetota; class Actinomycetes; order Mycobacteriales; family Nocardiaceae; genus Rhodococcus; species Rhodococcus sp. P4_B6. The sequence goes on from NZ_JBFUHV010000080.1 coordinate 7,715, forward strand.
CGGAACACGCTGCGCTCGTCATGAAGTTCTGTGAACGGCCGCCCAAGGGCATGCCGGACGAGGCGATGGACGACTGCCGGAACGCGTTGCTCTTCGCCGCAACCGGTCCGACCGCGAACACCGATGCGGTGCGTGCGGTGATCGCCCGACTGGAGCGCGTCTTCGAATCGGATGACCCGCCGCCGAGTGAAGACACCGAACGCAACGAGTTCCACGCCTCCAAAACCCTGAACGGACGCATCGCGGTGAAGGGCGACCTGGATGCGGTGACCGGTGAAATGCTGCTGTCGGCGCTGTCCGGCCTCTCCAAGCCACGACCTGCGCAAGACGGAACCAAAGACGACCGCACCCCCGGACAACGACGGGCCGACGGGTTCACCGAACTGCTGCGCCGCTACCTCGATTCCGGGATCGCCGGCGAAGAAGGTGGCGAACGGCCACACGTCTCCCTCCACGTCAACATCAAAGACCTCGCCGACCACACCGACTGCAGTGCGCGAGAACAGAACAGTGCGCCGGTGCCCGATGGGCAACTCTTCGCCGTCGACGGCGTGGCCTGGACCGAGTGGATGGGGCCACTGAGCATCAAAGCAGCCCGGCTCCTCAGCTGCGATTCGATCTACACGCCGATCGTGCTCGACGAGAACGGATCGCCCCTCGACCTCGGCATCTCCACCCGGACAATCACCAAGAGACAGCGAAAAGCGTTGGTGGCGAGAGATCGAGGATGCGCATTCCCCGGATGCGGAGCGCCGCCATCATGGTGCGAGGGCCATCACATCATCCACTGGTCCGCCGGGGGACCCTCCGACATGGGCAATCTGGTACTGCTCTGCGGATTTCATCACCGGCTCATGCACCACAGTGACTGGGAAATAGAAATGGGAGCCGACCGGCACCCCATATTCATCCCACCTCGGCAAGTCGACTGGGACCGGAAACCGATACCTGCACACAACAGGGCACGGCCCCGAGCATCCTGACCCGGGGCGCCCCACACATCGCCGACTCCGCAACAGGACGATTCCTGTTGCCGAGCCGGCATGTCGTCGTGCCCGGAGTGCGGGCAGTGCCAGCGAACCGGCGTCTTCATCGATGCTGGCGACGACATCTGATCGCACCACGCCGACAAGCGCTACGACCGCAGCAGTGCGCTCGCTCGAACGCCGCTCGTCTCCGGCAGACGTGAACGCGATTACTACCCGAGCACAGGCGTCCACGGCAGCGGGCTGGTCACCCGGTCTCTCGAACTCCGCTGCCGATGCCCCATCACACCCGTCGCCCGACTGCCCTGCGTCGGCATGCCTGGCCGCATTCTCGGCAAAATGGCCGTCGCAGATGTCGGCCAATCGCCGAGACGACTGGCGGTAGTCGCGTCACCGAACTGGGTGGTAACTCGTGATGTGGCCGGTCCCGCGGGACCACCAGGGCAGCGTCGCCCGCTGGGAGCTCCTCTACGTCTCCCAAACCGTCGGGGGCATCAACGCATTCCTCCAGGTGCGATGCTGACTTCTCGATACTCGAGATGACGGCAAAGCCGAAGGCGGCTCTACTCCACCTTTCGAACATCCAGTGCCCGGTAGTGGTAGCCGTCCTGCGTCCCGCCGGCCACCGTCTCTGGCTCGAATGTCACCTTGTGCCCGGGCGTCAGCGAACGAAAACCCGAACCGGTGAGGTTGCTGTGGTGCGTCCACGCGCCACCGGGAGTCGCATCGGAATCGATGACGCCCCAGCCCTCTTCGTCCCTCCAGGTGCGGACGATTCCGGTGGTTCGGTCGGCGTGGATCCGTGGCGGCCCCATCGACTCCGCCAACCCGTTGCGATCACCGACATCGAGTTTCATATACGCCCGGTAGATATGGCCCTCCACCGTCCGCACTGACACGAACAGCCGATCGGCAATCTGCCTATTCGACAACCCAGCCGCCGCCATCGAGGCCACCTCCCGCTCACGACTCGTGAGGGGGAGTGGATGTGCGGCCTTCACGAGAGCGGGGGACGACATGTGGTCGCAGCGGGCCGACAGGGCTTCGGCCGCATCAGCGCACTTGATCGAACGCCGTCTGTCTCCGGCATGTGTAAACGCGATCGCCGCCAGTGCATAAGCGTCTGCGGCATCCGGCAGGGCGCCGATCGTCTCGAACTCCGCTGCCGCCGATGCCACACCGCATCCGTCGCCAGTCGCGATCGCTGCCGCGTGTCGGCCAATGATGTCGACAAGTTGGCCATCGCAGATGTCGGCCAACTCGGCGAGACGCGCCGCGGTTGTCGTGTCACCGAACCGGGTGGCAAGGTGCAGCGCGACCGCCTCGATGCCGAATTGACCGGCTGTGCACGCGGCCTCTGCAGCGGAACGAGACAGCTCGACCGCCCGGGAGGTTTCCCCTCGCGCCGCGGCGAGCCACGCCTGCGACATCACGAGCTGGGGCCCGAACACGGCAACGTGCCTGCCGTTCCGGGCCTGCGCAGCGGTGATGATCCCGTCCGCCTCGTGGATGCGACCGAGTTCCGCATATGCCTGACCGAGGACGATGTAGGCGGGGAAGCTCCACGAGATGGCGTCGGCCGTATCGCCCACGTTGAGGGCGGCGATCGCCTGCTCGAGGCGACCCACAGCGTCGTTGAACCGGCCGCGGGCAACCTCCACGGTCCCGACCAGGATGTTCGCAAGCCCCCACGCAACGTATCGGCCGCTCGACGCCAACGAGAGGTACTCCTCGGCCCGGCGTTGCGCCGCGGCGAACTGTCCGGTGAGCGTCAACGCGAGGATCTCACCGTGTGCGGCGGGGAACCGCAGAAGCCCGTCGATCTGATCGGCCACCGCCGCGCTGCGTGCCGCCAGCTCGGGCACCCGGTCGCCGCGTCCCATCAAGGCCAGCGACAGTCCGCCACCGAAGAATGCCCACTCGACCGCCCACGGCAACACCCGATCGGCGGCCAGTATCGCCATCGCTGCTGCCGCCGCTTCCTCGGGCCGATTCTCGAACACCGCGCACACCGAGCCGATTCCCTCGATGATCGGCACGAGACTGGGGTGCGTCACCTTCGCGCGGAGTACCGCGAGGACCTCGTCGGCCTTCTCCGACTCGCCGCTCGCCCAGAACAGGTTCGCGATCCGCGACGTGCCCCAGCGCACCAGCTGCACCTGGTCGAGGCTGTCGGGCGAAAAGGAGCGCAGCAACGACTCCGCCTCGGTGGCGTGTCCCTGCCACAGCAGAGCTCGGGCCAGGAGGTCGGCCGCCTCGAAGCTGCCGGTCTGGTCGAGTGCCGCGCGGGCGAGCCGTTCCCCCAGAGGAACATTCGCCAAACCGATGGCGTCCTCGGCGGCGTCGACCAGCAGGGCGGGCTCGACGGATCGGTCGCTGTCGAGGGCCAACTCTGCCAGCCGAATCCGATTCGACGACCCGACCACGGCGCGACTGCTCAACGCCTCCACGAGCTGTCCGCGGAGCCGCCGCCCCGCCGCGCGCCCCACCCGTCGCCGGATCACCTCACCGAACAGCGGATGCGTGTAGCGGACGTCGAGGCGGCGTCCGTCCTCGACGATCCTGACGAGGCCGCGTCGCTCGGCCTCCTCCACTGCGTCCTCGCCCGCCAGCTGACCGAGGATGTCCAGATCGAGCGGCTCGCAGAACGTGAGAAGCTGCAACGCCTGCAACACGTCGTGGGGAATCTGATCGATCCGGTGCTCCAGCAGTGATGCGAGTTCGGACGTGATGGCGGCGCGTCCCCGCAACTGCCAGACGCCACCGGAGCGGCGCAGCGTCCCGGCTTCGAGGGCGCCCTCCACCAGGTGCCGGACGAACAACGCGTTCCCACCGGACGCCTCCCAGATCATGTCGGCGCTCAGCCCCTCGAGGGGGCCGTCGAGCACGGACTCGATCAGTTCGATGCTCTGATCCCGGCTGAACGGCGCCAGTTCGAGTCGCAGCAGGTGGCCGTCCTTCCACAACGACGTGATCGCGTCGGGGACGGTCTCACCGTTGCGAACGGTGGCGACGATGTGGACGGCCTTGTCGAGGGCGAGCTGGTGAAGGAACGTTGCCGACAGCTGATCGAGGAGATGAGCGTCGTCCACGCCGACCACCACGTCGTGACTGTGACCGTCGTCGAGGAGCGCCTGCCGCGCCGCGGACAGAAACGCGACCGGATCCCGGGAGGTAGACGTTCCGACCAGATGGGCGAACACTCCCAGCGGAATGCTCCGCGCCGACTCGGTGCCCGCCACCCATTTCACCTCTTGGGGCAATGACTCGGTGGCGAACCGCGCGAGAGTGGTCTTGCCGACGCCGGGATCGCCCGTGAGGACGACACCGCATCCTCCGGACCGAGCCGTGAGCGACGCGGTGATCGCGTCGAACTCGACTTGTCGCTGAACGAGAGGCCACACCGGACCCATAGGTCTGATTCTAGATTCTCGCGCCCCCGGAAACAGCACCGCGACGAGGATCGAACGCGAGTTGCGGAGCGAAACAGTGCAATACAACCTCGGAGTCGCTTTTCGCCGCAATACTCCAGAAGCGTCGACGGGTTGAGTAGGCCGGCACGGGCGCCGGTTCGGTTTCGTTCTCGACCCGAGGCGTGTCCCGCGTGTTCGAGTAGGGCCCTACTCGCGAGATTAGCCGACACCTCGGCCACGCTGAATGGGTATCGCGGAAAGTTATTGCGTCGAACTACAGGAGAACGTCATGACCGCGCGGCCGGAGCCCTTCTTCAGTTGGACGGCGAGACGGGTCGAACTCCGCGAATCCGAGTCCACCGATCTGGTGCTGGACGAACTCGTGCCACTGGGAACCTGCACGGCCCGTCTGATCGCCGCCCGCGACGAGGACGACGATGTCGATTACCTCGCGCTGGTCGTCGGAGACGTCGCGGACGGCCGGGACGTCGCGGTTCGCGTCGTCGACGAGGAGATGCTCCTCATCGAGGGCGGCCGCTCCAGCGCGTCCCCGGAAATCCTGATCGGGCTGACGGCCACGCCGAACATCTGTGATTGCTCCAGCGCACGACACGTCGAGAGCCAATTGTGTGTCGACGGCCCCATCCGCACGATGATCGCATCGGTGGGAGTGCGGTCCGTCGTCGTCGACTGGTATCACCCCAAGTCGACGGCGGCGTGAGCCGAACTACTCTGCCCGCCGGCTCGGTCCACCCAATAGTCGGGTAGAGCGCCACTCGTGGAATTCGGGACCAATCGATGGAGCGTTGAGGTGTTCGAACACTGAAGGCCCCCTCTGAACGCCGGTCGACGATCGAACCGACCCACAGCGCTCACCTCAATGACTCACCCCGATCAAGGACGACATCGTGATATCACACGGAAATTCATACGGCGACAACGACGGCGACAACACACTCGCCGCCCCCTCCGAACCCGAAGTCACGGGCAGCCACGTCGTCGTCTTCACCGAAGGCGGCAACCGAACGGACGCCGCACAGACACTCCGCGACGTTGCGGGGCTGTCCGACGTGGCACGCAGCACCGAATTCGAATCCAGCGCGCTGGACCTGGCGGAGACGCAGGCAGCCGACGCCGTCGTGTTCGACGAACTGGGGATCGCGGTGGTCACCGCCGATCCCGACCAACTGGCGGCACTACGGGCGGCCGAGGCCGGCGACGGCCCGGTGCTCTCCATCGAACCCGAACTGATGCACTACGCCCTCTCCATCGGCACCGATCCTCGGGTGCAGGCCGAAGTGGCAAGCTTCACCGACACCGCGGACCTCACGTGGGGACTGCATGCCACCAATGTCAGCGCGTCGGCGTGCGGGGGCTTCGGCGTCAAGGTCGCCGTCCTCGACACCGTCCTCGATCTGGCGCATCCGGATTTCGAGAACCGCACCATCACCGCCCAGTCGTTCGTGCCGGGTGCCGCCGCGCAGGACGGTCACGGACACGGCACGCACTGCGTCGGAACCGCGTGCGGCCCCAAGTCCCCGAGCGGCACCCGCCGATACGGAGTGGCCCACAAGGCAGACATCTTCGTCGGCAAGGTGTTGTCCGATCAGGGACGCGGAGCCGACCGGGGAATTCTCGCCGGAATCGAATGGGCGATCGTGAACGGCTGCCAGGTCATCTCGATGTCCCTCGGTGCGAACGTGGAGGCGGTGTCCGTTGCGTACGAGACGGTGGGCAGCCGGGCACTGGCATCGGGGTCGCTGATTGTCGCGGCCGCAGGCAACAACGCAAACCGCGCGGCAGGGAACATGGGGTTCGTGGGTCCACCCGCGAACAGCCCGTCGATCATGGCCGTCGCAGCGATCGACTCGACGCTCGGACTGGCCAACTTCTCGGCCCGCAGCAACCCCGTCATCGGCGGTCAGATCGATGTGGCGGGTCCCGGGGTGGGCGTGTTCTCGACCGTCCCCGTGCCGACGCGGTACGGCACCAAGAGCGGGACCAGCATGGCCGCCCCACACGTCGCGGGCATCGCCGCGCTGTGGTGTGAGGCGACCGGACGCACGGGCACCGACCTGTGGGCCGTCCTCACGCAACAGGCCCGGAGACTCCTGCTGCCGTCCCTCGATGTCGGGTCGGGGCTGATCCAGGCACCGGCATGATCGCGATCACCGTCACCGTCGACGCCGACCACCTCGACGACATCGAGGCGGTCGGCGCGGCGCTGCGGCTGCGCGGAATGCGTGTCGATCAGGTACTGCACACGATCGGAATCATTTCCGGCGCGGTGGGGGAGGACGAGCATGCCCTCCTCGAGTCCGTTCCCGGCGTGCAGTCCGTCGAAACCGAGAACGTCGTCCAGATACCGCCGCCCGACGCGAACCCGCAGTAGCGGCGGTACCCCACCGATCAGCTGCCGCAGTTCGGCACGTTCACCGTGACGTTCGGCGAATCCACCAACGGCTGCACCGGGACCCGGGCCTCACCTGGCGCTGTGGGTTCGGTGAGCTGGTATGTGATCTCGGTCGTCTTGCCCTGCGGAACGGGGACGAGAACGTCGAATATGGGGTGTCCGAGTTCCCTGCCGCTCAGGAATAGCGTGGGCTTACCGTCTACAGTCACATTCCGTAGGTGCGCACCCTGTGTAGCGAGCAGCGAGACAACAGAAACGTTGGTGCCCTTGGGGACGCCGAGGTCGTTGACGAAAGTTCCCGCGACGTAGTCAGGGAAATCGCCGTCCGGCGTGGTGTTTGTCAGTCTCACGGTGACCTTTGATCGTCGTGAGTCTTCGCTGCAGCTCTCGGCGCTGTAGTCGATTTCGCGTGTCAGGTAGTAGTCGAGCTTGTTGCCGGCCTGATTGTTGATCAGCACGCCGGCAAACGGTGCGTCGTCGTCGGGGACAGTGTGCCCGAGCGGCGTGCCCGCGAGTACTTTCTGCTCGTCGGGATGGGCACTCCACACAGCGATCCGCCGCTCATTCACCGCGCGGCCCAGCGCGTCCAAGAGTCTTTGGGGTGACTTGATCTGACTGGTCATCTTGTCGACGACCCGGGCCGCTACCGTCTGCAGGTACTGCTTGCGTGCGTTGTTGTCGTCCGCGAAACGCAAATAGGCCGTGGACTCGGTGAGTTCGACGACGTTGTCGGCATTGATCACCTCACCGTCCGGCATCGTAATCGGTCCGATGGCGCTCAACACGTAACTCAGCGCAACGGGGTCGGTAGCGATGACGCCATCCACCTGCTCGCCGGAATCCTGCGCCCACAAAGATTTCCAGATTTGGGCGGCATACGGAAAGTGCGAACTGAGGTTGCTGTTCCGAAAATCAGTGGTGGGCCGGCTGCGGCCGTACTGGGCGTCGTACTCTGGGCCGAGATCAATCGGTTGACTGTCCATCGGCAAATCAGAGTTACGTCCCAACGAATCGATCCGGGCGACACCGTCGTTCGCGCGAACGATGCCGTAGCCGCCCAGCAGCCCACCGGTGCTGCGTGCTTCAGCGTTGGTCTGGAACGCCATGAAGTAGTTACGAGGACCGTCAGCGCCCAGCATTGTCGGTGCCACCTCGGCGGCAATTGCGGTGTTACCCAGCAACTTGGAGAGTTCAGCGGTCTGATCCTGCAGCTGTGCCCGCGCGTCCTTCACCGATCCCATGAAAGCCGGTTCCTCGATTCGCTGTGCCTGCACATTCAGGCTGAGGGCGGCCTCGGCGGTCTGCTGAAGTACAGGCGCTGCGTCCTGTAGAGGCCGAAGGTTGACTTTGCCGCCGGACGCAAGCAACTCGTTGGGGGCCAATGATGTCCCGGCAGCGACCGCAGGCTTCAACACATCGGAGGTGAGCCCCTGCACCACATCAGATATCTGCTGCGAGGTCTCGAATGGGCTGCCCAGCCACGGAACGGATGCGGCGAGGCTCCACGGAAGATTGTGGGTGAAGTCGTGTGCCTTTGTGGCGTACTTGTCGGCATCGGCGGACGAGCGCTCCGCGTCCTCGGTGTTACCGGCCAGTAACGCATTCTTTGCCAGCTGTGCGTGGTTGCGAGCCTCGTAGAGATTTGTCCGCGCCTCTCGGGCCGAGTAGCCCAACCAGAGACCGAACGCAACGATGACCATCGCAGCGATGCCCGATGCGGCGACGAGTCGGCGCTTGCGCTTGTAGCTCTTACTGCGCACGTTGGTGCGCTTGCGGACCCGCCGAACTGTGGGTTGTCCCGCAGAAATACCCGAATACTCGGGCGGCGGGTTCGCGCCGTCGGCGTCACCGCGGGATTGATCGTTCACGGGTTGTGGCTCCTGTCGTCAAAGCTGCTCGGGAAGGATAGCTGTGATGTGAATCGCAACGCCTACCCTCACGTGGTCAGCGCTGCGGTTGCTCATTATTGTCTGTAACGAATCTTGCTTGTCGTCCCATATACGACAGCGAGATGAGTGTGCGGTCGTTGTGGCCGAATCATGATGGATGAGGTTTGGGTGCACGCGCACGTTGCTGCTCGGGGTCGACGGCTTGTGAACGGGGAATGGCAGCGGTGAGCGCCTTCCCTCTTTCGCGTGCCCAACGAGGCCACTGGTTCGCGCAGCAAATGAACCCCGACGTGCCCCTTAATGTGGCACAGTTCGTCGAACTGCGGGGCCACATAAACTTCGACCTCTTGACGGCCGCCACCGACCGTGGGTGTCGTGAGCTGCAGTCGCCCTGCATGTATTTGGTCGACGCCGGAGACGTACCCGCTCAGGTTGTGGATCTCGAGATCCAAGACGCTCTCACTTACCGTGATTTTCGTCACTGCAGTGACCCGGTGGCGGAAGCCCGACGGTGGATGGACGTGGAGTACACGAGTCCGCGCGACTTGATGGCCGACCGTCTCATCTCGGCGACGCTTCTGCAGATAGCCGACGACCATTACTTCTGGTTCTCTCGTGCGCACCACCTGCTCATCGACGGGTACGGCGCCGTTGTTCTCACAACCCGCGTGGCCGAGCTGTACACCCACCTGATCAACGGCACCAAGCCACCGGCTTCCCGCGCGCTCGATCTGCGTGAGCTGTACGACGAGACGGCCTACCGGGCGAGCAACAGATTTCTCGCGGATCGCGAGCATTGGGCGCAGCGTGTTGAGAACCTTCCTGCACCGGCCCGGCTGAGCGGTCGTGAACAGAGCGCCGTCATGCCGTCGCGGATCGTTGGAGGCCGCCTGGACGAGGGGCTGTACGTTCAGATCACCGAACGGGCCCGTGCCGGCAGCTCGTCCGAGGTGCCGGTGCTGGTCGCCGCCTTCGCCGCGTATCTGGCGAGGATGACGGGTATCTCGGATGTCGTTCTGAGTCTGCCCGTTTCTGCGCGTACCACGGCAGTCGCGCGACGTTCGGCCGGGATGGTGTCGAACATCGTGCCACTGCGCGCGCAGGTGGAACCGGATAGCAGTTGTCTCAACCTTGTGCGCTTGGTCCAACGCGAACTGACCGGCGCGTTGCGGCACCAGAGATACCGCCATGAGGACATGCGCGATGAGATGCCCGCTGATACCGCGCGCAGCAGCTTCGGCCCTGGCGTGAACCTGATGATGTACCACTCTGAGATCACCCTCGGCGATGTCATCGGGGAATTCCATCCCCTCGCCTCCGGAATCATTGATGACATCGCCCTCAACGTGTACTCGTCGGGTGACGGTAGTGGTGCTCGGGTGAACTTCGAGGCGAATCCCAAGTTGTACAGCGCAGAGGGTCTGAGCGCCCACTACTCCCGATTCCTGGGTTTTCTCGACAACTTCGTCGGATCGGGATGGGACAATCCGATCGGCGATCTCTCGATCCTCAATCGAGATGAGCAAGGGGAACTCGCCCCGTGCGTCGGACCTTCGGCACCGGAGCCCGTGACGTTGCCGTCCCTGCTGCGCACCTCCGATCCGTCGGCGCCGGCACTGAGATGCGCCGGAATCGAGATCACCTATGGTGAGCTGGACGTCCGGTCGAACCGGTTGGCGCACCGGCTGATCGGCCATGGAATCGGTCCTGAGACAGTGGTGGCTGTGCTGCTGCCGCGGTCGATCGATTCGGTGGTCGCGCTGTGGGCGGTGGCCCGCGCTGGTGCCACCTACATGCCCGTCGACCCCGGGTATCCAGCCGATCGTATTGCGCACCTTATCGCCGACTCGGGTGCACTGGCGGCCATCGCTCACGATGCAGATTCGGTGCCCGAAGACGTCTCGTGGGTCGACATCGCTGACCTGCCGGGCACTTCGACCCCCATCGCGGACGTTGATCGCGTGCAACCGTTGTCGATCGACCACCCCGCCTACTTGCTGTACACCTCTGGTTCGACGGGCGCACCAAAGGGCGTTGTGGCCACTCACAGAGGCCTTGCAGGCTTGACCGAAGCCCGTCACGACGTCTATCGCGTTGACGCCTCCGCTCGCGTGGCGCACTTCGCGTCGCCGTCCTTCGACATCTCTATCGAAGAACTCCTCCTCGCATTCACTGTCGGTGCATCCGTGGTGATCGTGCCACCCGAGGTGTTCGCCGGTGACGAGCTGGCCGAACTGCTCCGGCGCGAACGTGTAACACACGCGATCCTCACTCCGGCAGTCGTGGCTTCGATGGGTCCGGCGAGACTGCCCGATCTCGTTGTCCTGGATGTGGGCGGGGAGGCGCTTCCGCCTGAACTGATCCATCGCTGGGCCGCCGGCCGAACGATGGTGAATGGTTACGGCCCCACGGAAGCCACTGTGACGACGCTGGTGACCGGGGCCCTTGGCGTCGGATCGAGCGTGACCATTGGTCGTCCGATCCGTGGGGCGTCTGCTGTGGTGCTCGATGGTCGGTTGCGGCCGGTGCCCGTGGGTGTGGTGGGGGAGTTGTATTTGGCGGGTCCGGCTTTGGCGCGGGGGTATGTGGGTGCCCCTGGGTTGACGGCTGAGCGTTTCGTGGCGAACGTGTGTGGTTCGGGGCGGATGTATCGCACTGGTGATTTGGTGCGGTGGGGTGTATCGCGTGAGCTGGAGTTTGTGGGTCGTGTCGATGATCAGGTGAAGGTTCGTGGGTTCCGGGTGGAGCTCGGGGAGATCGACGCGGTGTTGGGGTCGTTCGGCGGGGTCGATGCTGCGGTGACGGTGGTGCGTGGGGATGTGCTGGTGTCGTATGTGGTGGGGGCGGGTCTGGATGGGGGGTTGCTGCGGGAGTTCGTAAGTGGGCGGTTGCCGCGGTACATGGTGCCTGCTTCGGTGACGGTGTTGGGTGAGTTGCCGTTGACTCGTAGTGGCAAGGTCGATCGTGGGGCTTTGCCGGAGCCGGTGTTGCCGTCGGTGCGTGTGCCGCGTGGTCCGCTCGAGGAGTTGGTGGCGGGGGTGGTGGCCGAGGTGTTGGGTGTGGGGGAGGTGGATGCGGAGGCCGACTTCTTCGCACTCGGCGGTACGTCACTGACCGCTGCTCGGCTGGCATCGCGGCTGGCACATGCGCTCAATCGGAATGTTGGTGTGCGCGATGTGTTGGAGGGACCCACCGTCGCCCAGTTAGCGACCCGGATGAGTACGGCGCAGCCGCGCGCAGTCTCGGCGCCGTGCTTGATTGCCGGTAACCCATGGGAGGCGCACAGTCCTACTCCGCTCGCGCCCGCGCAGGAACGACTGTGGCTGCTAGATCGAATGAACCCACGGTCCCCGGACTACCTTCTTCCCTTCGCGATCGATCTGGACGGTGACGTAGATCTCGCGGCTCTTACCAAGGCGATCTACGACGTGCTAGATCGGCACGAACCCCTGCGCACAATCTTCCCCGCCGTCGACGGCGTCCCGGTTCAGACCGCCACTGTGGTTGACTTGGATCTGGTGCCTGCTGATGATGATGTAGATGCAGCCCTCGCCGAGTTGACCAGGGTCGGCTTCGACCTCACTCGCGAAGCGCCGCTCCGTGTCCGCATCCTTCGGCGCCCCGCCGGCGGGTTCACGGTTGCTGCCGCCGTGCACCACATCGTGATGGACGGGCTCTCCTTCGGGCCTCTTTCTCGGGACTTGACGACGGCCTATGTCTCGCGCGCCATGGGACGGGCACCGTCGTGGGACGAGCTCCCGATCCGATACGCCGATTACGCACGTTGGCATCGAAAGATTGTGGATGACAACGCCACCGAGGACCTTGGCTTCTGGACGGCCCAGTTGGACGGGCTGCCTGAGCTGCTTCCGCTGCCCACCGATCATCCCAGAACATCCGCGGAGCGAACCGCGGGCCGGGTGACGTTCACGGTGGACGCCGATCTCAGCGCGGCGGTGAAGGAAGTGGCGAGGAAATGCGCTGCCACGCCGTTCATGGTGTTGCACAGTGCGCTTGCGGCGATGCTGTCGGTGGTGGCCGGTGTCGATGACATCGCCGTGGGAACCCCGACGTCAGGACGGATCGCTCTCGATCTCGATGATCTTGTCGGCATGTTCGTCGGCACAGTGGTACTGCGCACCCAAATCGATCCGAAGATGAGTTTCGCCGAGTTGGTTGCGGCGGCGCGATCAACCGACCTCGCCGCGATGGCGCACGGTGACCAACCCTTCGAGCGCGTCGTCGAGGCTGTCGACCCTCGCCGGTCGGCGGACTATCATCCATTGTTCCAGGTAATGTTCGCCTACCAGGGATTCCCCGAGCCCGATCTGTTGTCCGGTCATCTGTCCGTCACTCCTCGTGCGGTGCAGTCGACGGTGAGCCGGTACGACCTCGAGGTCGAACTGTCGGACTCGCGAACGGACGGCGCTATGAACGGCGTCCTCACCTATCCCACGGAACTGTTCGACCACGACACCGTCCGGCGGTGGGCGGATTTGCTGGTGCGCTTGCTGCATGCCGCGGTGACAGACCCCTCGCTCCCGGTCGGCGACCTGCCGTTGGTGAGCGGCGCAGAGATGGACGAAATCGCCCCCATGTCGGGCATGCCTAGTGCATCGCCCGTCATGCTGCCGGAGCTGCTGCAGTGCGCGGATCCGACCGCCGTAGCAGTCCGGTGCGTCGACGAAGAACTGACCTACGGGCAGCTCGATTCGCGGGCAAACCGTTTGGCGCGCAGATTGATCGGTCTAGGAATGGGACCAGACGATCGGGTGGCCGTGATGCTGCCACGGTCGCTTGAATCCGTCGTAGCATTCTGGGCGGTTGCTCGCAGCGGGGCGGCCGTCGTTCCGATAGACATCGGCCACCCGGCCTCACGCATCGCCGAAATCCTCGCACGCGCACACGTGAAGGCAGTGATCGCTCACAGCGCCGAAATGGCACCGGCCGAAGTCGCCTGGATCGACACAGGTGATACAAACTGTGATTCCGCTCCTGTCTGCGACTCGGATCGAGTGCGCCCACTCATGCTGGACCACGCGGCGTATGTCGTGTACACGTCTGGTTCGACCGGTAAACCCAAAGGTGTGGTGGTCAGCCATCGAGGGCTGGGGAACCACGCGGCCGAAGTACGTGCAATGTATGGACTCGACGCAAGATCGAGGGTATTGCACTCCGCTGCGATGAGTTTCGATGGTGCGATCCATGAAATTCTCGTGGCGGCGATCGGCGGCGCAACTCTGGTTGTCGCCCCTGTAGATGTGTTCGGAGGCGATCGGCTGAAAGACCTGCTGCGGCGCGAACGCGTCACGCATTGGACCACAACACCGTCCGTGCCGTCGTTGATGGACCCGTCCGGGTTGGACGAGTTGGTCTTCCTGGCCGTTGTCGGAGAGCCGTGCCCACCGGAGGTGCCGGCGCGATGGTCCGCCGGGCGAACAGTGGTGGACCTCTACGGCCCGACCGAACACACCATATGGGCCAGCTGTAGTGCGGTTCTACGCGCCGGTGATCCGATCACCATTGGTCGTCCGATCCGTGGGGCGTCTGCTGTGGTGCTCGATGGTCGGTTGCGGCCGGTGCCCGTGGGTGTGGTGGGGGAGTTGTATCTCGCGGGTCCTGCTCTGGCGCGCGGGTACGCCGGTGCGCCTGGGTTGACGGCGGAGCGTTTCGTGGCGAATGTGTGTGGTTCGGGGCGGATGTATCGCACTGGTGATTTGGTGCGGTGGAGTGCTTCTCATGAGCTCGAGTTCGTGGGTCGTGTCGATGATCAGGTGAAGGTGCGTGGGTTCCGGGTCGAGCTCGGGGAGATCGACGCGGTGCTGGGGTCGTTCGGCGGGGTCGATGCTGCGGTGACGGTGGTTCGTGGGGATGTGCTGGCGTCGTATGTGGTGGGGGCGCGATTGGAGGGGGAGGTGCTGCGGGAGTTCGTGAGCGGGCGTTTGCCGCGGTATATGGTGCCTGCTTCGGTGACGGTGTTGGGTGAGTTGCCGTTGACTCGGAGTGGCAAGGTGGATCGTGGCGCGTTGCCGGAGCCGGTGTTGCCGTCGGTTCGTTCGCCGCGGGGTTCGCTCGAGGAGTTGGTCGCCGGGGTGGTGGCCGAGGTGTTGGGTGTGGGGGAGGTGGATGCGGAGACCGACTTCTTCGCACTCGGCGGCAGCTCGCTGTCGGCAACGCGGGTGGTGTCCGCATTGTCCGCCGCCACCGGCGTGCGGCTTGGCGTGCGGGAGCTGTTCGAGCATCCGACCGTGGCCGGTCTGGCCTCGGTGATCGCCGAAGGCGGCGAGCAGCGCCCTCCGCTCGAACATCGTCCGGCCCAAGGACCTGTGCCACTTGCGCCCGCGCAGCAGCCGCTGTGGGTGCTCAACCGGGTCCAGCCTGAATCCTCGGCGTACGCAGAGCCGTTTGTCGTGGATTTCGTGGGTGACTTCGACGCGAACGCAGCGCGACTTGCTCTGAGCGATGTTCTCGACCGCCATCCCTTGTTGCGCACTGTCTTTCCCGAAACCGAGCACGGCCCAGTTCAAGACGTCGCAGCTACTTCGGTCGACCTGGTCTCGTTGAACCCGAACGAACTGCCCGACTTTATTGTGCGCAGCTTCGACCCGACCGCAGAACCGCCCATCCGGGTGGGCCTGTGCGCGCACGAACCGGGTCGACACACGCTCGCTGTGGTCGTGCACCACATCGCGGTGGACGGGCTCTCGATCGCCCCGCTCGTGCGAGACGTGACCTCAGCCTATGAAGCGCGGTCGAACGGCCGGACCCCTGACTGGGCCCCGCTACCGGTCGACTACGCCGACTACAGCCGATGGCAGCGAGAGTTGCTGGGCGACGCTGCGGATCGCGACAGTCTGGCAGGCCGACAACTCGAGTACTGGACGACCACACTGGCAGACGCACCCACGCTGCTGTCGCTGCCGACCGACCGGCCCCGGCTTGTCGGTGACACGTCGAGCGCCGGGCAGGTGCGGTTCACGGTATCTGCCGAGTTGCACCAGAAGCTGGAAAGACTGGCGCGCGACAAGAACTCGACGACATTCATGCTGTTGCACGCAGCGCTGCTCGTCCTGCTATACAAACTCACCGGCACCGACGACATGGTTGTGGGGACTCCGACGTCGGGACGCACCGACCCCGCCCTGGACGACGTCGTCGGGATGTTCGTGAACACCGTGCCGTTGCGTAACCGAGTGGACCCGCGTGACACCTTTACTGAACTGCTCGCATCGGTGCAGTCCACGGATCTGGCGGCGTTTGCGAACTCGGACGTTCCGTTCGACATGATTGTGGACGCCGTGGCGCCCGCCAGGTCTGGTGACCACCATCCCCTGTTCCAGGTGATGCTCGCTTTCGAAAACTTCGCTGAACCGTTCCCCGAGCTTCCGGGGATCGATATTCAGCCGCGAGAAACCAGTTTGGGCGTCAGCCGGTTCGACTTGGAAGTATCGGTACACGAACGACGTTCCGGTGATGGTGACGCCGATGGTCTGGTGGGGTCGATGGCCTTCCCCGAGGCGCTGTTCGACCAGGACACGGTCACGCAGTGGCGAGCACGACTTCTGCGCGTGTTGACGGCACTGACGGATGACCCCGAGACCGCGGTCGGTGCCATCGACGTGCTGAGCGTGGAGGAGCGGGCGTTCACGCTGTCGGGTGACGACGGCGTCGAACTCGAAACCGATTCGCTAGCTGAGCTTTTCGCCGCGCAGGTATCTGTCCGCCCGGACGCCGTCGCCGTGACGATCGGCAACGACAACCTGACATATGCCGAGTTGGATCGCCGTTCGGACGAACTTGCCGGCAGGCTCTACGGTATCGGCGTAGGGGTCGAAGATGTCGTGGCGGTCGCGGTGTCACGGTCCATCGACGCAGTGATCGGCATCGTGGCCGTAGCGAAGGCAGGCGGCATCTACATGCCCGTCGACGTCGACTACCCGGCCGAGCGCATGGGCTACCTGCTGAGCGACGGGTCGCCTGCGGCGCTGCTCACCGACGAAGCCGACGCCGAGCGTCTTCCCTCAGTCGAATGCCCCACCGTGATGGTGACCCCGCCGGTGAGCGCTGATTTCTCAGGGAAAGTCGGCAGGCGTGCACGGGGGCACGGCGCCTACTTGATCTACACATCGGGGTCGACCGGGCAGCCCAAGGGCGTGCTCGTCTCGCACGCGAATGTGCTGTCGCTGCTGGCCAACACTCGCGTGGAGTTCGGGTTCGGCCCACGAGATGTGTGGACCCTGTTCCACTCGTTCTCCTTCGACTTCTCGGTGTGGGAGATGTGGGGAGCGCTCACCACCGGCGGCCGGTTGGTCTTGGTCGATCACTTCGTGGCTCGCTCGCCCGACGAATTCAACTCGCTGCTCGAGCGCGAAGGTGTCACAGTTCTCAATCAGACTCCCTCCGCATTCGGTCAACTCGTCGACCGAGAGTTGCCGAAGAGTCTCCGACTGCTGATCTTCGGCGGCGAACCGCTCGACGCCTCCACCGTGGCGCCCCTGCTCGAGCGACGCCCGGACATCCGAACCGTCAACATGTTCGGCATCACGGAGACGACCGTTCACGTCACCCGCCACGATCTGACGAGCGCAGAAACCCGGCCCTCCGTCGGCCTGCCACTGCCGGGACTCAGAACATACGTATTGGACGCATCGCTGCAGCCGGTGCCGCCGGGGACCGTCGGTGAGTTGTACGTGGCGGGCGCTCAGGTGTCCCGGGGGTACCACCGTCGTCCGGCGCTGACAGCCACCCGCTTCGTCGCCGCGGCGGACGGTGAACGCATGTACCGCACGGGCGACCGGGCCCGCCAGAGTAATGACGGAACCATCGACTACATCGGTCGCGCCGATTCGCAGTTGGAGATCCGTGGCTACCGCATCGAGCCTGGAGAGATCGAGGCGGCACTGCTGCGACACCCGTCTGTCGACGCGGCCGCGGTGGTGCTGCGGGACACCGCGCTCGGCAAACAGTTGGTGGCGTATTCGGTCACGGTGTCCGATGCCGCCACGCTGAAGCGGCATCTCAGGGCAATTCTTCCGGAACACTTGATCCCCGCCGCTGTCATTCCCGTCCAGGAAATCCCGCTGACTGTCAACGGCAAGGTCGACCGCGACGCGCTGCCAGATCCGGGTGTCGTGACCGCGGAGGGGCAGGGCACCCACACACCCATCGAGGACGTGGTGGCGGATGTGTTCGCCGAGGTGCTCGGCGGTGCCGAGGTGGGGACGCGGCACAACTTCTTCGACCTCGGCGGCAATTCGCTGCTCGCCACCAGGGTGTCCGCACGCGTCAGCGCCGTCTTCGACATCGACGTGACGGTGAAGGACGTCTTCGAAGCCCCGACGGTCGCCGAGTTGGCCGCCCGGATCGAGGAGCGGTCCGGTGCCGGGCGTCGACGTGTCCCGCTGCGGCCGGCGTCGCACGACGGCCGCGTTCCGCTGTCGCCGGCGCAACAGCGCATGTGGTTCGTCAACCAATTCGACACCGGTGCTTCGGGATACAACCTCCCGCTCGTCGTCCGCCTCGACGGCGAACTGGATGTGCATGCCCTGGCGTCCGCCGCACACGACCTGCTCGAGCGGCACCGCACTCTGCGCACCGTGTACCCGTCCGATGCCGACGGCGTGCACCAGGTCGTCCTCGACGCCGAGGACGTCCCGCTGGATCTGACGCCGATCGCGCTGCCCGACGACGCCGTCGATGCGCACCTGCGCGCGTTCGTCGACAGCGGATTCGACGTGTCCGTCGACGCACCGATCCGGTCGCGGCTGTATCGCGTCGGACCCGACGCGCACGTGTTCGCCCTCGTGGTGCATCACATCGCCGCCGATGCGTGGTCGCTCACCCCACTGATTCGCGACACGATGACGGCGTACCAGGCCCGCCTCGGGGGTGGTAGCCCCGAGTGGCTCCCGCTGCCCGTGCAGTACAGCGACTACAGCGTGTGGCAACGGGCGGTTCTCGACGACCAGTCCGCCGACACCCTGCAGCGGTACTGGCTCGACACCCTCGCCTACCTGCCCGAGCAGGTCACCCTGCCCACCGACCATCCGCGCCCGGCGGCGGCGTCCGGTCACGCCGGCACGGTGGGCGTCGAACTGGGCGAACAACTGCACGACGCGGTGCACACGCTGGCGCGCGGCGGCCGGGCCACCACGTTCATGGTGCTGCACGCCGCACTGGCCGCCGTCCTCTCGCGGTACAGCGGCAGCCGTGACGTGCCCATCGGGACCGCCGTCGCCGGTCGCACCGATCCGCAACTCGACGACATGGTGGGAATGTTCGCCGGCACGCTGGTGCTGCGCACCGCGGTGGACCCGTCGGCCAAGTTCGCGGAACTGCTCGC
The DNA here is from genome assembly GCF_056402215.1 of Rhodococcus sp. P4_B6. Classification (NCBI taxonomy): domain Bacteria; kingdom Bacillati; phylum Actinomycetota; class Actinomycetes; order Mycobacteriales; family Nocardiaceae; genus Rhodococcus; species Rhodococcus sp. P4_B6. The sequence goes on from NZ_JBFUHV010000080.1 coordinate 26,758, forward strand.
TCACGTCCACGAACGGGACATCGCCGCCTACACGCACGCCGACATGCCGTTCGAGACTCTCGTCGAGCTGCTGAACCCGGCGCGGTCGACGTCCCACCACCCGCTGTTCCAGGTCACGTTGTCGATGCAACGCAGCCGGCTGGGTCAGGTGGCGCTCCCAGGGCTGACGGTGACACCCGTCGGCGACGTCGTCGACCGGGCCAATTTCGACCTGCAACTGACCGTCACCGAGTCCGGTCCCGGCGGGCGCCTGCACCTCGACTTCGGTTATGACGCAGACCTGTACGAGCACTCGACGATCGAGCAGTTCGCGTCGCGGCTGGTGCGGTTCCTCGAGGCCGTCAGTGCCGACCCGCTGCTGCCGGTGGGCGACATCGACCTCTTCGATGCCGCGGAACGCGCCGCCCTGGTGCCCGCGGTCGGTCCCGCAGCCCCCGCGTCGTCGACCTTGCGTGAGATTCTGACCCGCGGCGCCGCCCTTGCGCCGGACGCTGTCGCCGTGACGGAGGGGGGCGTCGAACTCACCTACCGCGAACTGGACACGAGATCCGACACTCTCGCCCGCGAACTCGGAGAGAGCGGGGTGGGCCGCGGAAGCCTGGTTCCGTGGGCCGAGCCGAGGTCGGTGGACGCGGTGGTGCGGCTGTGGGCCATCGCGAAGACCGGTGCGGCCCCCGTGCTGTTCGACCCCGCACGCACCCCGTTCACCCCACGTGAGTGGGAAAGTGTGCCGGAGCACGCTTTGCCGCTCACGTCCGAGGTGGCGTACGTCGTCTACACCTCGGGAACGACGGGCACACCCAAGGGCGCCGTCGTGACCCACGGCGGTCTGGCCGCCCTCGACGCCGACCTGCGCGAGCGGTATGCGGCGGGCCCCGGCTCCCGGATGCTGCACCGCGGTGCGCCCGGATTCGACATGACGATGCTCGAGGTCCTGGTAGCCGGGGCGTCGGGGGCCACGCTGGTGATCGCGTCGGACGCCGAATACGCCGGCCCGCCGCTCGCCGACCTGATGGAACGCGACCGCATCACGCACGCCTGCATGACCCCGACGATCCTCGCCACCCTCGGCGAACGGGACCTTCCGAGCCTGCAAGTACTGATGGTCGGTGGTGAGCGGCTCGGCAGCGAGTTGGTGCACCGCTGGGCCGCCGGACGTCGCCTGTACAACGCGTACGGGCCCGCCGAAACCACCATGTACGCGTTCAGCACCGGGCCACTCGGTGTGGGGGAGCCCGTCTCGATCGGGGCCCCCGTGCACGGTGTGTCCGCGCTGGTGCTCGACGACCGCCTCCGCCCGGTACCCCCCGGCGTGTCCGGGGAGCTGTATCTGACAGGCGGCGCGCTCGCCCGCGGATACGCGGACCAGCCGGGGCTGACGGCGGAGCGGTTCGTCGCGGCCGAAGGCGGCACACGCCTGTACCGCACCGGCGACCTGGTGCGCTGGCGGAAGACCGCCGCCGCCCACGAACTCGAGTACCTCGGGCGCAACGACTCCCAGATCAAGATGCGGGGAGTGCGCATCGAACCGGCCGAAATCGACACCGTCATCGCGCGGCTCGCCGACATCGACTTCGCGGCCACCGTCGTGCGCACCACCGGCGCGGGCACCGAGATGCTCGTGTCCTACGTGCTGCCGAACGGCCACCTCGACACCCACGATCTGCGACGCCGCCTCGCCGAATCGCTGCCGGCCTACCTGGTTCCGACCGCGGTGGTGGTGCTCGACGCCGCGCCGCCCACCGTGAACGGCAAACTCGACCTGCGGTCGCTGCCGATGCCGGAACTGGCGGTCGCCGAGAACGAACCCCCGCACACCGACACCGAGCGCGCCGTGGCCCGCGTGTTCGCCGACGTCCTCGGACACGAGAACGTGGGCCGCGGGACGCACTTCTTCGACGCGGGCGGCAACTCCCTCCTCGCCACCCAGTTGACGGCACGGCTCACCGACTCCATGGGACATCTGGTGCCGCTGCGGACCCTGTTCGCGCACCCCACCGTCGCCGAACTGGCCGAAGCCCTCGACGACGCGGTCCCCGAGACCGACCTGCGTCCCGCACTCGTCGCACGGCCCCGACCGGACCGCATCCCGTTGTCCCGCAGCCAGTACCGCATGTGGGTGCTGAACCGCACCGATCCCGGGTCGCCGACGTACAACCTGCCCGCCACCGTGCGGTTGGAGGGCGCACTCGACGTCGCCGCGCTGACCGCGGCGTTCGAGGACGTGATCCGGCGGCACGAGACGTTGCGGACCCGGTACCCCGTCGACGGCCATCCCTATCAGGACATCCTCGACCCGGCGCCGCTCGACCTGACGCCGGTCGACGTGCGCGATCCCGACGAGTTCATGGAGCAGTTCGCCGCCCGCGGATTCGACCTCACCGAGGACCGGCCCATCCGCGTCGCCCTGTTGCGTCTGCACCCGCGGTACCACGTGCTGGCCGTGAACATCCACCACATCGCCGCCGACGGATGGTCGCTGACCCCGCTCGTCGCCGACGTGCTCAGTGCCTACGCCGCGCACTCCGCCGGGATCGCCCCGCAGGAGAACCCGCTGCCGCTGCAGTACGCCGACTACGCCGTGTGGGAGCGGGACCTGCTGGACGGCGAATACGGGCAGCGCCGCGTCGAGCACTGGCGCCGGGCGCTGGACGGCGTCGACAGCACGGCGCCACTGACACCGGACCGGTCGGCGCCTGGTTCGACCCGCGCCGGCGTCGTCGAATTCGACGTGTCGGCGGACGTGCGGCAGGGCGTACACCAGTTGGCGGCGCAGCACCACGCGACACCGTTCATGGTCCTGCACGCGGCGCTGTCCGTGGTGCTGTCCAGGCTCGGCGCCCGGACCGACATCGTCGTCGCCACGGCCGTCGCGGGCCGCGGGGAACGCGCACTCGACTCCCTCGTGGGCATGTTCGTGAACACCCTCGCGCTGCGGGCGCAGGTACTGCCGGACATGCCGTTCACAGGACTCCTCGCACAGGTCMGGGACTTCGACGTCGACGCGTTCGAGCACGCGGATGTGCCGTTCGAGGTGGTGGCCGGACTGCTCGGCGGGCGGACCCCGCAGGTGGCGCTGGCCCTGCAGAACCTGCAGATCCCCACCGTCGAGGCGGCGGGCATGACGGTGACGGCGCAGGAATTCGACACCGGAACAGCGAAATTCGACCTCCACCTGACCCTCACCGAGACTTCCGACGGTGACGTCCCTACGGGGATGCGCGGCGCCGCCGTGTACTCGGCCGACCAATTCGACCACGCGACCGTCGACGCCGTGACGACCGCCCTCGGGCGGGTACTCCAGGCGATCTGTGCCGACCCCGACGTGACCGTGGGCGACGTCGCGCTGACCGCAGCGGGGCCCCTCGTCGGTGCGCAGCCCGCCGGTGAACGGACCCTGGCCGAGATCCTGACGGCCACCGCCGCCGCGTACCCCGACAACGCCGCACTCACCGACGGCGACGTCACGCTGACCTACCGCGAACTGGACGAGCGTTCCGACGCGCGGGCGCGCAAGCTCACCGCGCTGGGTGCCGGACCGGGCGAGGTGGTTCCGATCGACCTGCCGCGGTCGTCGGACTTCGTGATCGAACTCTGGGCGATCGCCAAGACCGGCGCGGCGTTCAGCCCCGTGAGCGGTTTCGGTTGCCAGGGCTACCAGAAGTGCGCACGGGACGTGGCGTACGTGATCCACACGTCCGGGTCCACGGGTGCGCCCAAGGCCGTGGCCGTCACCCACCGCGGACTGGGGCCGCTCACCACCGAGGTGGTGCGCCGGTACCGGGTGGGCCCCGACGACCGTGTGCTGCACGGCTACAACCCCGCCTTCGACGCGGCGCTGCTGGAGATGCTGCTCGCGTTCGGCTCGGGCGCCTGCCTGGTGGTGGCCCCCGCCGACGTCTTCGCCGGCGCCGAACTGCATCGGCTGCTGGTCGAGCAGCGGGTCACGCACTACCTCTCCACGCCGTCCGTCCTCGCGACGCTCGATCCGCACGGGCTCGAGTCGGTGCGGGTCGTGGGGGTCGGAGGCGAGGCCCTGAGCCCCGAACTGGCCGGAACATGGAGTGCCGGAAGGCTTCTGCTCAACGCCTACGGTCCGACCGAGTCGACGGTGGTCGCGACGCTGACCGAATTCGAGCCCGGATCCGCGACCGGCACGGTGACGATCGGCGCACCGATCTCCGGGACCACGGCGGTCGTGCTCGACACGCGGCTGCGCGCGGTCCCCGTCGGCGGTGTCGGTGAGCTCTACCTCGCCGGACCCGGGCTCGCCCAGGGCTACCTCGGCGCACCCGACCGGACGGCGGAACGGTTCGTCGCGGCGTCGGACGGCGCCCGCATGTACCGCACCGGCGACCTGGTGCACCGACGGGCGGACGGCCACCTCACCTTCATCGGCCGGGCCGACCGCCAGGTCAAGGTGCGCGGCATGCGCATCGAACCGGCGCAAGTCGAGGCGGCCCTGCTGGAGCTGGACGGTGTCGAGCAGGCAGCCGTGTCGGTGCAGCGACACGACCTCGTCGCCTTCGTCGCCGGCACGGACCTCGACTCCGCGACTCTGCGACAGAAGCTGACGGGCCGACTGCCCTCGTATCTGGTGCCGCCACGCATCGTCACGATGGACACGCTGCCTCTCACCGCCAACGGCAAGCTCGACGTCGCCGCGTTGGAGGCCCGGGGCGACGACGTCGTCGCGGCACCCCCACGCACCGCGGTCGAGGAGATGGTGGCCGGCGTGTTCGCGGACGTGCTCGGCTCCGCCCGGATAGGCGCCGGGCACAACTTCTTCGACGCGGGCGGCGATTCCCTGTCTGCGACGGCGGTGACGGCCCGACTGTCCGCGACGTTCGGCGTCGATGTGCCCGTGCGGGTGCTGTTCGAGAACCCGACCCCCGCCTCGCTCGCCCGGTGGTTGGGCGCCCCCGCGTCGGGCGCGATGCGACCGGTGCTCGGTCCCCGCCCGCGCGAGGCGCGAGTTCCGCTGTCGCCCGCGCAGCAACGCCTCTGGCTGCTCAGCCGGGTCAACCCCGACACCGCCCTGCACAACATGGTGTTCGTCACCCGGGTCGGCAGTGACGTCGACGTCGACGCCCTCCGGCCGGCGATGCGGGACGTGCTGGAGCGGCATTCCGTGCTGCGCACCGTCTTCCCCGTCGACGCCGAAGGTCCGTATCAGCTGGTGATGCCCGTCGAGTCCGTGACCGAGGGTGTAACCGTGGAAGCGGACTTCGCCGTCGCCACGTGGAGCGCCCGGCCGTTCGACCTCACCACCGAGACCCCGGCGCGGATGAAGCTGTGGCGCACCGAGGGCGGCGGATTCATGCTCGGCGTCGTGATCCATCACATTGCGCTGGACGGCGGTTCGATGGGACCGCTGCTCACCGACCTCGACACCGCCTACCGGTGCCGCGCGGACGGGTCGGCCCCGCAGTGGGCGCCGCTGGTCGTGGATTACGGCGACTACGCGATCTGGATGCGCGAACTGCTCGGGACCGCCGCCGATCCCGGCAGCGCGGCTCGCGCCCAGCTCGAGCATTGGGCGCAGGTGCTCTCCGGAGTGTCGGGGCCGCTCCCGCTGCCGACCGATCGCCCCCGGCCGGAACTCCCCAGCCACGTCGGGGGCAGTGTCGAATGGACGCTCGACGACGACCTGCGGGAGCGGGTGGTCGCACTGTCACGCAGCCGCGGAACGACCGTGTTCATGGTGCTCCACGCCGCCCTCGCGGTGCTACTGGCCCGCGTGAGCGGACAGTCCGACGTCGTGGTGGGGACGGCGGTCGGCGGCCGTCCCGATCCCGTGCTCGACTCCGTGGTCGGCATGTTCGTCGGCACCGTGGCACTGCGCACCGCGGTCTCGCCGGCGCAACCGTTCCAGGATTTCCTCGCGGACGTCCGCGCCGTCGACCTCGACGCGCTCGCGCACGCCGACGTCCCGTTCGACGACGTCGTGACACACCTCGCCCCACCCCGATCCGCGGCACACAACCCGCTGTTCCAGGTGATGCTGACGTACCAGCGGGCCGTCGACTTCCCTGAACTTTTCGTCGGCACCGACGAATACCACCCCGAGACGCAGGCAACCGAATTCGACCTCGTGTGGGACGTGACCGACGCGGTCGAAAACATGACGGTGCGACTCGACTACGCCACCGACCTGTTCGACCGGCAGACGGCGCTCACGCTCCTGAGCCGGTTCGCCGTCGTGCTCGAGGCCGCCCTGACCACCCCGTCGGCGGCCGTCGGCGACCTCGACATCCTCGACGACACCGAACGCGCACAACTCGTGCAGGGCCCCCGGCCGGTGGCCACGCCGCGGACGCTCGGCGACATCCTTGCCACCCGTGCTGGCGCCACCCCGTCCGCCGTCGCGGTGGTCGACGGTGACACCCGGTGGAGTTACCGCGAACTCGACGAAGAATCGGACCGCTGGGCCCGCGCACTCGCCTCCCGCGGCGTCGGCCCGGAGGACGTCGTCGCCGTGGCGACACCCCGCGGCCGGCACTGGCTCCTGGCGGTGTGGTCGGTGACCAAGGCCGGTGCGGCGTGGATGTCACTGGATCCCACCCATCCCGCGCAGCGGCTCGACTGGATGCTGACGGACTCGCGCGCGGTGCTCGGATTGACCGTCGGCGAGGTCGGGGATCTGCCGCGATCCGTCGACTGGTTGTGCCTGGACGAGCAGCCCTCCGGTGACGCGGATCCGACCGCACCCGATGTCGACAACGCGGCTTATGTGATCTACACGTCGGGTTCCACGGGCCGGCCGAAGGGCGTCGTCGTCACGCACCGCGGACTGACGACCCTCCTCTCCACCCCCGCCTACACGTCGGACGCGGAGGGCGGCGACGACGGCCGAGTGCTGCAGTCGACCTCCCCGACCTTCGACGTCGCGGTGTTCGAAATGCTCTGGGCGGTGTCGCTGGGCAGAGCCCTCGTGGCTGCACCCGCCTTCAGCTACGCCGGCGACGAATTGGCTCAGTTCCTGGTGGCACAGAACATCACCCACTTCACCCTCACACCGACCGTGCTGGCCTCCCTCGACCCGCACAGCCTCGCACCGTCGACGGTCGTCGTCGGGGGAGAGGCACTGCCCGCGGACCTCGCCGACCGGTGGTCGCGGCGGCACCGGCTGTTCAACGCCTACGGTCCGACCGAGTTCACCGTCGACGCGTCCGTCGCGGGCCCCCTCGAACCCGGACTGCCGATCACCATCGGAAGCGCCCTGGACGGCGACGCCGCCTTCGTCCTCGACCCGCGTCTGCATCCCGTGCCCGACGGCGTGACGGGCGAACTGTATCTGGCGGGCAGCGGCATCGCCCGGGGCTACCTGGGCCGAAGTGATCTCACCGCAGGACAATTCGTGGCACATCCCTACGGGAAGCCGGGGGAGCGGCTGTACCGCACCGGCGACGTGGTGCGGCGTGATCCGGGCGGCCGACTCGAGTACCTGGGCCGCAGCGATTCGCAGGTGAAGATCCGCGGAATCCGCGTCGAACCCGCCGAGGTCGATGCCGTGCTCGCCGGGCACCCCGAAATCGAAGTTGCCGTGACGATCCCGGTGCCGACACCGACGGACACCGTGCTGGCGTCGTACGTCGTGGGCGCCGCGGGACTGACGCCGCGATCCGTGTTCGACTTCGCGCGCGGCAGGCTGCCGCGGCACCTGGTCCCCGCGTCGGTGACCGTCGTCGACACGATGCCGCTGCTGCCGTCCGGCAAACTCGACCGCGCCGCACTGCCGGCACCGACGATCGAGATCGTCGAATCCGCGCTGCCGGCAGGCGAACTCGAAGAGACGATCACCGCCGTGTTCGCGGACGTCCTGGGCATCGCAGACGTCCCCGCCGACGAAGCCTTCTTCGCTCTCGGCGGCACATCGATGGGGGCGGCGTCGGTGGCGACGGAACTGCGCCGCCGGCTGGACCGCGACGTCCCCATCGAATGGGTCTTCACCGACCCCACGGCGCAGCGCCTCGCCGCCCGGATCGAAGACGGCGCACGGCCCGAGAGCTTCTTCGGCACCGTGGTGGAACTCCGCCCCGCCGATGCGGGAGCGCCGCTGTTCTGCGTGCACCCGCTCAGCGGATTGGCCTGGTGCTTCGGCGGTCTCGCCGATCACGTCGGCGACCGCCCGCTGTACGGCATCCAGGCGACCGGAATGCCGGACCTGCCCGAGACGCTGTCCGAGYTGGCCGCGCGGTACGTCGACGCGATCCGGTCCGTCCAGCCGGCGGGCCCCTACCACCTGCTGGGGTGGTCGCTCGGCGGAACCATCGCCCACGAGATGGCCGTCCAGCTCCGCGACGCCGGCCACGAGGTGGCCGCGCCGGCACTCCTCGACACGCTTCTGCCGCAACATCAGCCACCCGAACCGGAAACCCTGAGCGAGGACGAACTGATCGCGCAGTTCGGCGCGTACGTGAGCGCCGACCGGCTGCGCGAGATCCGGGCCGTGATCGAGCGGCTCGAGCTGATCGCGTCGGCCCACAGCCCCCGGCGGTTCGACGGCGACCTCGACCTTTTCGTCGCCGCCCGCGACCTGGACCGGCACCCCGACGTCGTCGACGCCTGGCGCGAGTACGCCGACGGCGTCGTCACCGCACACCACATCGACACCACCCACTCCGAGATGGCAGACCCGGGCCCGCTCGCCGAGATCGGCCGACTGCTTCGGAGATCGGGGGACCACGGCGGACCGTGACGGCACGTGACGCCGACAGTGGACCTCATCACTACGATGTAGCGATTCAGTCGGGTCAGAACGATGTGAATGACAGCTCGATCGCGCCGCTGAGCGCGACGCAATTGGAAGAGACTCGATAATGGAAATTCAGGACTACCTGCGAATTCTGCAGTCACGTTGGAAAATCATCGCGATCACGACCGTGGTCGCGATTCTCGGTGCGCTCGGAGCGTCGTTGCTGACCACTCCGATCTACGAGGCGTCGACCCGGTTGTTCGTCTCGACGTCCGCCGGATCGTCGGTGAACGAGGTCTACCAGGGCAACCTGTTCTCGCAGCAGCGGGTGACGTCCTACACCAAACTGCTCACCGGCGAGACCCTCGCGCAGCGGACGATCGACAAGCTCGATCTGGGCGGCACGGCGGCGGCGCTCGCCTCACAGGTGAAGGCCAGCTCCGCACCGGACACCGTGCTCATCGACGTCAAGGTGCAGGATCCGTCGCCGGAACGCGCCCGCGACATCGCCAATGCCCTGTCCGACGAGTTCGTCGTCATGGCCCGGGAACTCGAGACCCCGGAGAAGGGTGGCGCTCCCGCCGCCCGCGTCGTCGTCGAACAGCAGGCGCAGACCCCGTCGACTCCCGTCTCGCCCAAGACGCTGCGCAACCTCGCGCTGGGCGCGGCGGTCGGGCTGCTGCTCGGTATCGCCTTCGCCGTCCTGCGTGATCGCCTCGACAACACGGTCAAGGATCGGCGCACCGTCGAGGAACTGGCCGGTTCGGCGCTGATCGGCACCATCCCGTTCGACAAGGAGCGGCAGACGCAGCAGGCCATCAACTTCGCCGAGGGCAATTCCTCGAGCGCGGAGGCCTACCGCGAACTCCGCACCAACCTGCAGTTCCTCGAGGTCGACAACCCGCCGCGTGTCATCGTGGTCACCAGTTCGCTGCCCACCGAGGGCAAGACCACCACCGCGATCAACATCGCGCTCGTGCTGGCGGAGGGCGGCCAGAACGTGTGCCTCGTCGAGGGCGACCTCCGGAAGCCGCGGGTATCGAAGTACCTCGGTGTCGTCGGCTCCGTCGGACTCAGCAGCGTTCTGGCAGGCAAGGCCGACCTCGACGCCGTGCTCCAGCCGACGCAGTACTCGGGTCTCACAGTCCTGGCGTCCGGACCGATCCCGCCGAACCCGAGTGAGCTGCTCGGAACGGAGACGGCCCGCCAGGTGCTGGCCGATCTCCGCGGACGATTCGACTACGTGATCGTCGACGCGTCGCCGCTGCTGCCGGTCACCGACGCGACCGTGCTCACCGCGATGTCGGACGGCGCCCTGGTCATCGCCCGGCACGCCGAAACCAAGCGGGACCAGCTGTCGCGGGCGGTGGGCAACCTGCACAGCGTCGGGGCGACCATCCTCGGGACGATCATCACGATGACGCCGAGCCGCGGTCGGGGGGGCTACGAGTACAAGTACTACTACGAGACCGACAAGTCGCTGCCGCAGATGCAGCAGGCCGCCCCCGCGCAGCCCGCCGTGCAGCAGCAGGCGCCCCAGCAGCAGGCCCAGTACATCCGCGAGGAGTACCCGCAGCAGCCGTACGGGGGAGATCCACAGGAAGCTCCCGTCTACCAGGGTGCCCCCGCCTACCAGGGTGCCTACCACGGCGACCAGGGTCAGCAGTGGTACGGAGGTCCCGACCACTACGGCAACGAGCAGCAGTCGGGCGCACCGGTGCCCCCCACACCGAGGCGCACCCGCCGCTACCGTGACGACCAGGAACCCTGGTCAGAGACGGATGCTCCGCGAGATCACACCCAGTAGATCGGCGATCTCGGACCCGATGGTCAGGAACGTGTCCTCGTCCTTCCCCATCGGGTCCGGCACGTCCTCGGGAGTGTCGTTGGCCTTGTGTCTGGGACGCGCCGCAGCCAGGTCGGCCACCGACTTCGCGTCCGCTGCCTCGGCGAGGCGGGCGGCCTCCTTCAGGGTGAACGTCTTCTTCAACTGCTCGGGAGCCAGCGCCAGCACCTTCTCGCGCTGACGTTCGGTCATCGTCAGCACCAGGTCGGCGTCCACCGCGAGATCGGCGGTGAGCATCCGCGCGGTGAACTCGGCCGGGTTACCGCCGAGTCCCTCGAGGACTTGCGCGGCCGTCGGTTCCATCGGGCGTCCGACGGCAGCGCGTGTACCTGCACTTTCGGCGGTCAGGTCGGTGATCCCGAGCTCCTCGGCGTATGCCACTGCGAGGCGCTCGGCCGTTGGGGAGCGACAGACGTTTCCGGTGCAGACGAAGAGAACATGCATGGGCGAAGCATAGGGTCTCGCCCCGCACCGTCCGTACACGCACTGTTGGCTTCGAACATCTGCCGGGTAAATATCGCGCTCACCTGCACTGGTTATCAAGGGTGCATGCGCTGCACCGTGTTTGGAACCGGATACCTGGGAGCCACCCACGCCGCCTGTATGGCGGAGCTGGGTCACGACGTCCTGGGCGTCGACATCGACCCCGGAAAAGTGGCGAAACTCTCCTCCGGAGAGGTGCCGTTCTACGAGCCGGGGCTCGCGGACGTCCTGCGC
>NZ_JBFUHV010000081.1:0-37972 GCF_056402215.1 Rhodococcus sp. P4_B6
TTGATTGACGGCAACCAACCGGTCGAGCGCTGGTTGGCGGCATCGGTACACGATGCCGAACCCGCCGCGGCCGGCGATGCTGGCGTCCTCGAAGCCTTCGGCCGCCAGCTCCGCGACGATGTCCGCATCGACCTGGCGTTGGGTGTTGTCGGTGGGGTCGTCCGGCATGGCTGGCCCTCAGCGCGCCGTGACCGGTTCGTCGATGCGCCGCGCCCCGGCTGACCAGCTCCTGCCCATGGGGTCTCCTCGCGATGCGACTACCCCATTCTAGATACCGCCGACCTCGTTGGCGCCGAAAAACGCCTGGTGATGCCGAGAGATAGCGATGCGGCAGTATGCGCACCCGAGGACAACCGCGGCGGTTCCGGTGACGCCGTAGGCACAGTCCGGAGAACGAAGACCGTCGTGCGACAACGACGCGGACACATCCGACCTGCACAGAAGGCTGAGCTGGAGCAGTGTGGTTCCGCTGAGCACCAGGTATGGCCCCATAATCCGTCGCGGGGGGATTCGGGCGGACACTACTACGAAGGTGAGCAGGCTGAACACCACCAGACCGAGGCTGATCAGTCGGCCGGTCGTGACCGTGCCGAGCAGTCCCGCCGCTGCCGCGGCGGATGCAAATGCCGTGCAGATCACCTGGGCCGGCGACCAGGTTGGAGGAATCAGTCGATCCGGAACGTCGTGTGCTTCCACTGTCTGGTCCCTCCCGGCGCGATAGAGGTCGTAGGTCTGGTCACGCTACGAAGGTGGTCCGGTGATCGGCACGCCCGAGTGGCTTTGCCGGCTTTTTCGGTGTGATTGGGCGCAGTTGTCCTGGATAGCCGAATCCAGGCCCGAGATGTCGGAGCAACGACACAGAGTGTGTGGCATGCAACACTCTTCGGTAGTTCTGATGAGCGGCTGCGGTTCGCAGCGGCGAGCGCCCTCGGAGTACCGCCGCGTGGCGGTGCTCGGTGGTTATGGGGGACGGGACTTCGTCGAAAGCCTCGCCGATCGGTGCGGGGGCGGGTTGACGGTCGACGTTGTGGTGTCGAACCTCGCCGAGTCCGACCTGCGGTGCCACGGCGTGCCGCGCGCGGATGTTCGCACCCTCGTCGTTCCGGATGTGAGGTCGATCAGTCGGGGTGATCTGATCGCCCGATATGACGCCGTGGTGTATGCGTTCGAGTCGTTCCGTGAGCGTGTGTTGCCGATTTCCGGCGCCGAGTTGCCCGGCAGTGTGTGGGCCGGTGATATCGCCAATGATGCTGCGCAGCTGATGGTGTGGGAGCAGGCGGTGGTGGTCGGCTCGGGTGAGCGGGCGTGCGCCGCAGTCCGAGGTCTCGCCCGGGCAGCGGAGCGCGGCGCTGCCCGCGACATCCTCGTACTCGGCGGTGCCTCGCGTAACCACCGGACCGTGGTCGACGACGTGCCTACTCGTTTGGACGGAGTCTCGATCACCGTACGCAGCCACGACCAGTTGCTGGGTATCCGAGGACGCGACCGCGTGGAGGAGGTACTTGCCGGCGCCCTCGACGGGGCCACACGACGTCGTCCGGCTCAGCTGGTGGTCAATGCGACCGGCGAGCTTCCAGCGGTGCTGGCGGGGCTGCGAGTGAACTCCTCCGGACTCATCGCGAACGAAGCGGGTTGTGTCTCGGCGACCTGGCACGAATTCGTTCTCGGACCGTTGCAGCATCCGGGGGTGTCAGGCGGCGCAGACGCGGTGACCCCGAGGATGCTGGCACGCACGGTCGCCGAGCGACTCGGCGACTGCCGCGGCCCCTGGTCCGCGGTCGACCCGTTCGAGTGGCTCGAGTTCCGGCATGGTGCAGGGAAGATCGCTGCACCCACGCGACGGCATTCCGCACTCGCGAGCTGAACTGGCCAGATTGCGACGCCAGCAAGTCCGATTTACGCAAAACCCTCGGCATGTGCCGGTCACCGGCACATTCGGTTGGACCTGCGTGTGAGCTGCCACACATACTCGGGATGCGACGGCACCCCATGCGGTCGTGACAGTGAAAGGAAATGTTGTGGCGCCTCTCCAAACGGTTCAGAAGATCGGTCCCGTGCTGGATTTGTTCACCGTGTCCCGTCCTGAATGGGGTGCGTCCGAAGTCGCCGAGGCCATCAACGTGCCACGCTCGAGCGCACACGCACTGCTGTCTTCTCTGGTCGAGACCGGTCTGTTGCAGTGCCGTAACCGCGGCCGCTACCGCATCGGCTGGCGGGTGGTGGAGCTGAGTCAGACACTCAAGGGCACCGTCGACGTCCGCTCCTGCGCCTCCCCGATTCTGCAGGATCTGGCGCACAAGTACGGCGAGACCACCCACCTGGCTGTCATGGAGCGGTATCGGGTGCTCTACGTCGACAAGGTGCTCGGCAACCATGTCATCAACGTCGCCGGCGCCCGGGTCGGTGCCCACCTCGAACCGCACTGCAGCGCAGTCGGCAAAGTTCTTCTCGCTCAGTGCGACCCCGGTGAAGTCGAACGCAACATCACCAACAAGCCACTGCGGCGACTGACCCCGTCAACGATCATCAACCCGGCCTCCCTGGCACAGGAGTTGCGGTCGGTGCTGCGGTCCGGGTGCGCCTTCGACGCCGGCGAGGCGGTCCAGGAAGTTCACTGTGTCGCGGCCCCTGTCCGGGACGAGATGGGACTGGTGGTCGCGGCGGTGAGCATGAGCGTGCCGGCCAGCCGGTTCGTGCCGGCTCAGGCCGAGTTCAAGAGTGCGGTTATCGCTGCCGGCGCCGAGATCTCCCGGGCGATCGCGAACTCCACGGACCCCGTGGTGCGCACCGAGCGCGACGATCCGACGGTCGCGGCGGCGAGCTGACCTATCTCAGCCCGACCGCATCGACAGGTACCGCGACAAACTCAGGGCGGCGGTCCGCACGGCGGCGGCCGAATGGTCGAGGTTGATGCGAGTGTGCCACCCGGACACCGAGATTCCGGCTACGACCTGGCCTCTGAGCCCGAAGACCGGGCTGGCCACACACGCGACCCCGGCCCGCGATTCCTCCAGGTCGTAGGCCACTCCGCGCTCGCGGATTCGGGCCAGTTCGGCGGTGAACAGCCCTGGGGTGATGATGGTCCGTTCGCTGAGCCGGGGCAGGCCCGTGTCAAGGATGTGCTCGACGACGGTCTGGTCGGAGAAGGCGAGGATGGCMTTGCCGATTCCGGTGCCGTGTGCGGGCCACCGGCCACCCATCCGGGTCGGCAGGGGTGGGGAGTTCGGGCTGTGCAGCACCTCGAGGTACACCACGCAGTCATCGTCGAGCACCGCGAAGTGGACGGAGTGGCCCGTCGCCTCCTGCAGGTCGGCCATGAACGGGCGGGCCGCCTCGCGGAGGTCGCGTTGGCGGGGAACGTGCTGACCGAGTTCGAACAGTTTGAGCCCGAGCCGGTAGCGGGTGCCCTCGCGCTCGAGCAGTTTCACCGCATGCAGCGCCTTGAGCATTCGCTGCACGCTGGACTTGGGCAGGCCGCAGCGGCGGGCGATCTCCGAGACACCGAGGGCGGTGTCGGCGGCGCCGAGGGTGTCGAGCACCGCGACCGCACGGACGATGGAACCGGCGTCGCCGGCGGGGATCCTCCCGGAGGTTCTGTGCCGTTCATCGGCACAATCGTCTTGCATAACGGCCCATAGTGCCCGAGGGTGGGAGTTCAGTGCAACAGGTCACATCCCCCGCGGAGCTGCGACAAGCGACGCGGGGCGCTTCCGAGGAAAGCCCGAGGTCTTCATGTCTTCCGACCAGGTACAAGGCGCCGCGCAGCGGCTGCTGGAGGCGTACCGCAGCGGTACGCCGATCGATCCGCTGACACCCGAGTTCGCGCCGGCGGAATTGTCTACCGCCTATCGCATTGCGCAGGCACAGGTCGAGCAGTGGGAGAAGGACGGGGACACCGTCAAGGGGCACAAGGTCGGGCTCGCGTCCGCCGCGATCCAACGGCAGATGGGGGTGGATCAGCCTGACTTCGGCCACCTGACGGCGAGCATGTTCCACCTCGAGCACCAGCCTATTCCGGCCGCGACCTACATCCAGCCGCGGATCGAGCCGGAGACCGCGTTCGTCCTCGGCCGGCCGCTGACCGGGCCGGGAGTCACTATCGCGGACGCTGTCCGGGCCGTGGAGTTCGTCCTTCCCGCCCTCGAGATCGTCGACTCCCGG
Organism: Rhodococcus sp. P4_B6; assembly: GCF_056402215.1. NCBI lineage: Bacteria > Bacillati > Actinomycetota > Actinomycetes > Mycobacteriales > Nocardiaceae > Rhodococcus > Rhodococcus sp. P4_B6. The sequence continues at coordinate 4,162 of NZ_JBFUHV010000081.1, forward strand.
ATCCGGGACTGGAAGATCGGCATCTTCGACACCATCGCCGACAACGCCTCCTCCGGTGGGGTCGTCCTCGGGAGTCGTCCGGTGCTGCTGCGGGACGTCGATCTGCGCCTGACCGGCTGCACACTGCACATCAATGGCGAGCTGGTGGCGACCGGCGCCGGTGGCGCGGTGCTCGGCTCCCCGCTGAATTCGCTGGTGTGGCTGGCCAACACAGTCGGCCCGCTCGGGGTGACCCTCGAACCCGGCCACGTGGTGCTGCCGGGGTCGATGACCAAGGCCTTCCCCATTTCGCCGGGCGATTCCATCGTGGCCAACATGAGCGGACTCGGCAGCGTGTCCGCCATCCTCGGAGAGCGAGCAGAACTGTGACCAGCAACCAGCAGACCAGCGAACAGCGCTGGAGCGCCGGCCGCATCGCCGACATCCTTCTCGACGCCGAGGCCACCACCACCTCACGGACCTCGCTGTCCGCCGAGTGGCCCGGCCTCACATTGCCCGTGGCCTACCAGGCGCAGGACATCGCCCTCGCCGCCCGCAAGGCCCGCGGCGAGCTCGTCACCGGGATCAAGCTGGGGCTGACCTCCCGGGCGAAACAGCGGCAGATGGGGGTCGACGCTCCCTCCGTGGCCTGGCTGACCGATGTCATGGCGTTACCCGCCGGTGACCCGGTCCCCCGCAACCGCCTGATCCACCCGCGCGCGGAGCCGGAAATCGCGTTCGTGATGGGCCGTCGGCTGGCCGGACCCGGAGTCACCGCAGCCCAGGCGTTGACGGCGGTCGATCATGTATTCGGGGCGATCGAGATCATCGACAGCCGCTACGCCGGGTTCAAGTTCACCCTCGAAGACGCTGTCGCAGACAATAACTCGTCCGGCGTGTACGTCACCGGACCGGTGCTGCGGCGACCTGAGGATCTCGACCTCGCCCTCGAGGCGTGCTTGCTCGAGATCGACGGACAGATCGTCGACACCGCGACCGGCGCCGCCGTGCAGGGTCACCCGGCCGAAGCACTCGCGTTCGCGGCCAACACGCTGGCCGAGCGGGGGCACGCCATCGAAGCCGGATGGGTCGTGCTGACAGGCGGAATGACGGACGCCGTCGCGGTCGAACCGGGCGCTCGCGTCGCCGCCCACTTCACCTCGCTCGGTTCGATCACCATTTCGGGAGGATAACCGCATGCCGTTCATCGACGTGACCATCGGACTGGGCCGTTCCCCGGAGCAGATCCGGTCACTGATCCACGAATTGACAGAGGCCGCGCACCGGGCGATCGAGGCGCCGAAGGAGAACATTCGGGTCGTGGTCCGCGAAGTCCCGGAGACGCACTGGGCCGCCGGTGATGTGACCATCGCCGAACGGCGCGCGGCACCCTGATCGGAGTGGCTGGACAATGCTGATCGCCGGACGGGCGTCGATCAGCATTGCCGACACTGCGTTGTCCGCGGCGGCCGGGAACCGTAGACCAGTAGAGACACCACCGTCTTTCCTCTGGGAGCCCCCGTGACCACAATTCATGCCGTCGACGCTGACACCGACCTCGACATCTTCGATCCTCCGCGCATCGCCGACCGGCTTTACCACGACCTGCTCTCCCCACCCGAAGTCCAGCAGGTTCGGCGGCGGGTACGACGGATCGCCGCGGACACCATCGCCCCGATCGCGAGCCGCATTGCCCGCGGCGACGAACGGATCGACGGCTTCCCCCGCGACGCCTTCGACTCGCTCGCCTCGGCCGGAGTGTTCCGGATCCCCTTCGACGGCGACGTCGGCGGCGACGACCTCACCCACCGCGCCACCGCGACCGCCGTCGCGGTCGAGGAACTCGCGTACTACTCCAACAGCGTCGCCGCGATCTTCGACGTGCACTGCATCCTCGCCGGCAACGCCGTCAATCAGGGCACCGCCGCGCAGCGGCAACGTTGGCTCGCCCCAGTGGTCGCCGGTGAGATCGTCGGATCGTTCGCCACCAGTGAGCCCGGTGCCTCGAGCGACCTGTCCCCGGCCGCCGTCACCACCGAGGCCACCCCGACGGCCACCGGCTGGGTGCTGCACGGCCGCAAGCGGTGGATCACCAACTCCGCCGTCGCCTCGTTCGTGGTGGTACTCGCCCGCACCGGCAATCGGCTCAGCACCTTCATCGTGCCCACCGATACTCCGGGCGTCACCATCGGCACCCCGGACCGCAAGCTCGGCAACAAGGGACAAATCACCGCGGACGTCATCCTCGACCAGGTGCACCTCGACGCCGAGGCGCTGCTCGGCGAGGAGGGCTGCGGACTCAAGATCGCGTTGCAGACCCTCACCTACGGCCGGATCGGTATCGCCGCGGCCGGGGTCGGAATGGCCCAGGCGGCGTTCGACCACACCGCTCAGCACCTCGCTCGGCGACACGCATTCGGCGGACCACTAGCGAGCAAACAGCACTGGCAGTTCCTGATGGCGGACCGGGCAACGGCCATCGAAGCCGCCCGCGACCTGTACCTCAAGGCGGCGCTGCGGCTCGACTCCGGGATTGCCTTTCCCGAACCGGAGGCCGCGATGGCCAAACTGCGCGGGACCGAGATCTCCGTCGACATGGCCCGCGACGCCGTGCAGGCCTTCGGCGGGCTCGGATTCACCCAGTCCCTCGGCGCGGACGACACCGACGGACCGGTAGAGGCGTTCTACCGTGACAGCAAGATCGGCGAGATCTACGAGGGCGCGAACGAGGTCCAGAAGTGGGTGCTCGCCCGGCAGATCTTCGGACGCGAGATCACCGGCTGACCACGACCCGACGGTGCCGACCCCGGTCGGCATCGTCGAGGTCGCATCCGAACATGCCTGGGCGACTCCGACAATCGGTGCCGAGTGAACCCGACGCCCCTCCACCGGGAACGAGGGTGCTGGTGTAGTCGCCACGGCGTCGGCCGGGTGAGGTCACATCTCGGTGTAGTCGGTACCCGGTCGCGGGCTTCCTCACCTCACGGTGTGCGAGCGAGCCTTCAACTGCGGAGGTGGGCGTTCAGAAACGCCGCGGTGATGCCGAGGTGGTCCGCCTGGTCGAACTCAGGGCCCTCGTGACCGGCACCGCCAAGGACGAGAAGGGTCGAGCGTGCGCCGGTACTGACGAGCGCATCATGCAGCGCGTGACTCTGTGCGGACAGCGTGATCCGGTCGCGGTCTCCGTGCGCGATCAGGAAGGGCGGCGCAAGCGCCGTCACCCGGCTGAGCGGGCTGGCGTTCCAGGAGGCATCCGACGGTGACGAGACCTCGGCTTCCCCCAGCAGGGCGCTCTCGAATGGGGGTGGCAGAAGGTGACTTTCGATCCAACTTCGTCCGGCGTTGGCGGCGAGATCGGACGGGCCGAACCAGTGGACGACAGCGTCGACGCGGCTGGACTGATCCAGATCGTCGCCGACAACTCCTTCAAGTTCCACATCTCCGTGGGTCAGACCGACCATCGTGGCCAGATAGGCACCCGCTGACGCTCCCCACGCCCCGATTCGCTCGGTGGACAGCCCCAGCTCCGTTCCGTGCGCACGTAACCACCGCACGACCGCCTTGACGTCGTGAATGGGATTCGGGTACGAGCCGTGGGGCGCAAGCCGATAGTTCGCGGAGACGACGGCGATACCGTACGAAGCCAGCCGGGACAGACGCTCGTCGGCACCGTCCTTTTTGTCACCGAGCTGCCACCCTCCGCCGTGCAGGTAGATCACTGCCGGCGGATTGTCGATCTCGGGCCGGTACACATCGACGGCGATCTCGAAACCGTCCACTTCGGCGACTCGCAGATTGGATCGCACTCGCACATCGTTCATGAAGGCCCTTCCAGGGTCAGGTCGGCAACTCGCACACCGAGTCCCTCACAACGCGATCGGATACTCGATGTCTGCCTGCTGGGTCTCTATTTCACGCCCGCCGCCGCTCGCTCTCGCCAGGTCTCTCGTTTAACCGACTCGACCGCCGCTCGAGAAGGGGTGCTGTTCGGTTATTCCGACCATGCACGCCCGCACCCGGGTTTCAGTGGTTACCTCGAGGAGGACTTCGGTGAAGTACGCGCGCAGAACGCCACGCGCGGTATGCCACCGCGTTGACAACGCACCAAGTTCTGTCCCTATAGGCAGATATGAGCGAGAGGCACACAATGAGTCGCAAGAGCGCCGCGATTATCGGCTCCGGCAACATCGGTACAGACTTGATGTACAAGCTGCTGCGGTCGCAGACGATCGAACCCCGATACATGATCGGTATCGACCCGGACAGCGAAGGATTGGCCCGGGCCCGACAGGAAGGCCTCGAAGCCTCCGCCGGCGGACTCGACTGGCTGCTCGCTCAGCCGGAACTGCCGGACTTCGTCTTCGAAGCGACCTCGGCGAAGATCCACGCCGCCGCGGCGCCCCGCTACGCCGAGGCCGGGATCACCGCGATCGACCTCACCCCGGCCTCCGTCGGCCCGTATGTGGTCCCCGCGGTCAACCTCGACGCGCACCTGAGCGCCCCCAACGTGAACATGGTCAGCTGCGCCGGCCAGGCCACCATCCCCATCCTCTACGCCATCAACGAGGTCGCCGACGCCTCCTACGGCGAGATCGTCGCCGCCATCGCCTCCCACAGCGCCGGTCCCGGCACCCGCCAGAACCTCAGCGAATTCAGCGAAAAGACCGGGAAGGCCCTCGCCCAGGTGGCCGGCGCCGACCATGCCAAGGCGATCTCGGTGATCAACCCGGCCGAGCCGCCGATGAACATGCGCGACACCGTCTACGCCAAGGTCCGCAACCCCGACCCGGCCGCCATCGAGCGTGCCGTCATCGACATGGTCGCCAAGGTCCAGCAGTACGTCCCCGGCTACTCGCTACGTCTGGTCGACGTCGACGGCGACCTGGTCACCGTCATGCTCGAGGTCGTCGGCGCCGGCGACTACCTGCCCACCTACGCCGGCAACCTCGACATCATCACCGCCGCCGCCGTCCAGGTCGCCGACGTCATGGCCCAGCAGAACCTCGTCCAGGGAGCAGCACAGTGAGTAAGAAAGTCACGATCGTCGACACCACCTTGCGGGACGGCATGTCCTCCGTCTCGCACCAGTTCACCCCGCAGAACGTGGCCGACATCGCCCGCGGGCTCGACAAGGCCGGAGTGTCGACCATCGAAGTCGCGCACGGGATCGGTCTCGGCGCCTCGTCCATCCAGTACGGGTTCGCCGCCGCCACCGACCCGGACTACGTCCGCGCCGCCGTCGACGCCGTCGAGAACGCCGACATCGCCGCCCTGTACGTCCCCGGCATCGCGACCCTCGCCGAACTGCAGAAAGCCATCGACGCCGGCATCAAGACCGTCCGCATCGCGGTGCACTGCACCGAGGCCGACTGCGGGCAGCAACCCGTCGAGTGGGCCAAAGAACAGGGCCTGAACGTGATGACGTTCCTGATGATGAGCCACAAACTCGAAGCCGAGCCGCTGGCCGAGCAGGCCGCCAAACTCGACTCCTACGGCGCCGACGTCGTCTACGTCGTCGACTCCGCCGGCGCTATGGTGCCCCGGCACGCCGGAGACCGGGTTGCCGCCCTGCGGCAGGCGATCACCGCGGACATCGGGTTCCACGCCCACAACAACCTCGGCGTCGGCATCGCGAATGCGCTCACCGCCGCCGAAAACGGGGCTACCTTCATCGACGGGTCCCTGCGCGGGCTCGGCGCGAGTGCCGGCAACGCGCAGACCGAGGTCCTCGCCGCCGCCTTCGAACGGGCGGGCTGGGACACCGGGGTCGACCTGTTCAMGCTGATCGACACCGCCGAACACGTCGTCGCACCGCTGATGAAAGAACCGCAGATCGTCGACGAGACCGCCCTGATCCTCGGATACGCCGGTGTGTACTCCACGTTCTTCCACCCCACCAAGCGGGCCGCCAAGAAGTTCGGAGTCCCCGCCCGCGACATCCTCATGGAACTCGGACGTCGCGGGGTCATCGGCGGTCAGGAAGACATGATCATCGACGTCGCCTCCGAACTCGCCGGCCGCACCTACGAGACCCCGGCACTGGCTCGTTTATGACATGGCCCATGGCAAACACCGGTCGTAGGCTCGTAGGTCACAGGAGCCGGAATAGGACACCGCACATCGCTGCGCCGACGGCAGGTCGAGAAATCAACGCCGTCCCGACCTGATCCCACAGGAGAAGACATGACTGCAGTACCCGGAATAAGCGACGTCAAACACCTCATCGGTGGTGACTGGCGTCCCGCCTCGGACGGTGCGACGTTCGAAACCCGCGACCCGCACGACGACTCGCTTCTCGGCAACGTTGCCCGAGGAACTGCCGCCGACGGCGCCGACGCCATCACCGCGGCGCGCAAGGCGTTCGACGAAGGTCCCTGGCCGCGGATGTCGCCGAAAGAACGGGCGAAGATCCTGCACGCCGTCGCCGACAAGGTCGACGAACATCGTGAGGAACTGTCCCTGCTCGAAACGCGGGACGGCGGCAAGGGAATCAACCAGGCACAACACGCCGAGATCCCCCGAGTCGCGCACAACCTTCGGTTCTTCGCCGACTACGTGGCGATGGCCGCCAACGAGGCGTACCCGGACGGCGACCTACTGTCCTACACCCTGTATCCACCGGCCGGTGTCGTCTCCGCGATCAGCCCCTGGAATGCACCCTTGATGCTCGCGACGTGGAAGATTGCACCCGCGTTGGCGTTCGGCAACACCACGGTCCTCAAACCCGCACCCCAGACACCACTGACCGCCAACCGGTTCGCGCAACTCGCCCTCGAAGCCGGCCTGCCCGAGGGCGTGCTCAATGTGGTGCACGGATTCGGCGGCGAGGCCGTCGCAGGCCCGCTCACCTCGGATCCACGTGTCGATCGGATCACCTTCACCGGTTCGAGCGCCACCGGGGTGAGGATTCTGCAAGCAGCCGCACCCAACCACACCCCCGTGTCCGCGGAAATGGGCGGCAAGTCCGCGAACATCGTCTTCGCCGACGCCGACCTCGACGTGGCTGTGCCGATGTCGATCCGGGCGATCTTCGGCGGCAACGGGCAGGTGTGCCTGTCCGGGTCGCGTCTGCTGGTACAGAATTCGATCATGGGCGAGTTCCTCGACCGGTTCACCGAGGAGGCGAAGAAACTCACTGTCGGAGACCCGAAAGACCCGGCCAACTTCCTCGGCCCGCTGATCGAGCAGAAGCACCTCGAGAAGGTGCACGGCTACGTCGAACTGGCGCAGGAGGAGGGCGGCAAGGTCGTCACCGGTGGGTCGCGGCTCACCGACGATGCGCGGGCGAAAGGATTCTACTACCCGCCGACGGTGATCACCGGGCTCACCAACGACTCGCGCACCGCGCGCGAGGAAATCTTCGGTCCCGTCGAGACCGTGYTCGGATTCGACACCGAAGACGAGGCACTGCGCATCGCCAACGACTCGCCGTACGGTCTGGCAGGAATTCTGTTCACCGATAACCTCAACCGCGCGCACCGCATGGCGGCACGGTGGAAGGCCGGCACGGTGTGGATCAACACGTTCTTCGAACGTGACCTTCGGTTGCCGTTCGGTGGTGAAGGCAGCAGCGGTCTCGGCCGTGAGGGCGGCCAGTACTCCCGCGAATTCTTCACCGAGCCACGGGCCGTCACCATCCGCCTGCGAAGCTGATCACCTGTCGACCACGTGCGGCCGGAGCGGAATCCCACCGCTCCGGCCGCACGTCTTTCCCCGAGGAGAGCCCTGCCGTGACTACACCCGATCTGTGCGTCGTCGTCGGCGCGACCGGTGCGATGGGCACCGATATCACCCTGCGCTTGGCCCGCCGCGGGCTGCGCGTCCTCGCGGTCGCCCGCAGCGGCGACGACCTCGAGAAACTTACCGCAGCCGACGAGCGCATCATTCCCTGCATTGCTGACATCGCCGACGACAGCGCGATCGAATCGATCTCCGCGCAGGTAGATTCGCCTGTGCGTATGGCGCTGTTCGCCGCCGGCCTGCCGGTGCGAGGATCCGCCGACACCATCCAACCCGGCGACCTGGCCATGGCGACGAACATCAAGGTGGGCGGTCTCGTCCGTCTGTTGCACGCGGTCCGCGGCCATCTCGTGGACGGTTCCCGCTTCGTCACCATCGCCGGCTCCCTGGGTCTCGAACCCGGTCCGCTCGATGCCGTGCCCGGTACGGCGAACGCGGCCGTCCTCAACCTGATGCGCCAACTCAGTGCACTGTACGGGCCCAGAGGCGTCACCACACATACGATCGCGCCCGGACCGGTGGACACGCCACGGCTCCGTGCCTTCATCGACACCGAGGCCACGGAAACCGGACGGGATCCGGAACAGATCTGGGAGCGGTACCGCGCCAAGACCACCCTCGGACGGTTGCCCACCCTGGAAGAGATCGGCTGGGTCGTCGAAACGCTGCTCGCTCCCGAGGCCGCGGTCCTGCACGGCTCGGTGATCAATGTCGACGCCGGAACCCGCCACGGAATCGCCTGACCACCACCCACTGAAAGGACCCGCAACCCATGCCTGTCGCACACTTTCATCTCGCCGACGGCGCCTACCCCGCCGAGCAGCACCGAGAACTGCTCACCGCGGCGAGTCGGTGCTATTCCGAGGCCCTCGACTCCCCGATTGAACGGGTCCGCGTCTTCATCGTCCGCTACCGTCCCGACGATGTCGCGGTCGCGGGGACCACCGTTGCAGAGGGTGCCCCTGCAGCGCCGTACTTCACGGCGATCGTGCTCGCCGGCCGCCCCGCCCGTCAGCGACAGGAACTTGCCGTGCGGTTCACCGATCTGATCGTCGATGTTCTCGGCGCCCAGCGCTCGCTCGTGCGGGGGCAGGTCATCGAGGTGGACCCGGCGAACTGGACGATCGCGGGTAACCCTGCCGCTACGATCCGCGCCGGGGAGATCGCTAGGCGCGCCGGCGGGGCGCAGACTCCGAACTAGCCGATCTCCCACCCTGCCCGAGCGGCGAGACGGTCATCGGCGCCGAACACGAGGTGATCGATTTCGCGGGTCGCCTCCACCGCCTGCACCGCCTGCGAATGGAGCGCCTGGGTACGGCAGTGCTGTACCCAGGCGCTCCGCATGGCTCAGGAGACTGACCGTTGCGGGCCGAATTACCAGGTCGGTCGGATCTTCCGGCCCTCTGCATGGCCCCATCTCGGGTGGCTAGCGGACTGGCGTCTCCTCGTGTGAGACGGGCGCCAGGGCGGCCGGACGTGGACCGCGGCGGAGGAAGCCGGCTGCGAGCGCCAGCACTCCCAGCACCAGCAGGACGAGGGGTGCGATCACGCTGATCAGATTGAGCTGAGTACTTGTTTTCTCCGCTGCCGCCGCGGCATCCGCGATCGACTGGTCGGTGAGCGCGGTGTCGATCGACATGACCGGCGTGAGGGGAAGCAACCGGCCGTTGACGTCGATGTTGGCGATGATCTGCTGGCTGAGGTTCGCGTCGATCGGCGTGCCCAGGGTTTGGTCCGCGGCGAGGTTGATCCGGTTGACCGCGGTGTAGCTGAACGGGACGGGATCGGGAAGCTGCTCGAGTGCGCCACCGAGGCTTTGCTGCACGTCCGGCGGCAGCAGTGGCGTAAGAGAGCTGACCAGCGCCTTGGGCAGTGCTGGCGGTAGCGTGCCCGCTATGGCGGGATCGCTCAGCGCCCCCTTTACCTCGACCGTGTAGTTGAGAACGTCACGCCCGGACACTGTGCCCGAGTCGACGTACGTCATGGGGACTGTCGTCTTCGTGGCTGAATCGTAGTAGCGGTAACTCGCCGACGGGTCGGGGTGCAGTGGCAGGGCGATGGTCATTCCGCTGTGTGGTTCCACACCGTCTTGCGGTTGCCCGGTCGCCGCGTCCATCGTCTTTCGATCGACGGCGTAGGTGTGGTTGGACGGGACCGCCTGGCCGGCCACCTCGAGGGTGACGTCGTCGTGTGCCACTGCGGTGTCACCATCGGTGCTGGATACGTAGATGTGACGGTTGATGGTCACGGGAACACCCGAGGCAATGACGTTGGGGATGTCCCCGGCTTGTAGCGCTTGAGCATTGAGCAATGTGCCGGTGCCTTCGTACACCGGGTTGACGTCGAGGTCACCGGGCAGCTTCGAGAGTGAGGGCACCAGCACGAACCGTAGAAGGGCTGCTAGGGCGATGAACGCTACTCCTAGTGCCACAAGAATTTTCGAAGATCGTCTGACAAGCATCGACCGTTCCTTCGTGTACTCGTTCGGTAGATGAGGGGCGTATTCAAGAAGGCGTTGGACGGACGCGGCAAACACGTGCGACCCCATTCGATCGTGTTGCAGCTGCGGACCGCGTTCTGTCGGTACGCCGGGATACCTCACCCGTGATGGTCACCGCGGAACACTGCCGAGGATCGGCCGATGTCGTCCAGGGTCGTTCGCATATTCCGATCAAATCGGCACAGCGCGACAGCCATTGCTGTGATGCCGGACACAACAACTCGATGTTTGTGATCGAGCGAACAGCGGTCAGGCGTACATGCCCGATCGTTTCCACGGTGCGAACAACCGGGGCCCTTACCGATGCTGTTGTTCCGATATCCCGACTCAGGCACTTCCCGCCCGGTTCGCGCCGCACACTGAGCGACCGGTAGCTAGGTAATCCTGAGTTCGCCAGTGAGGGGAGGCCGTTCGTGGACAGGTTCGATACAGCGATCATCGAGTTCGCGTGCCAGTGGTTGCCGTATGGCACCCCACCATCCGACGAGCTCATCACCCGGTTCGGAATGACGACTGGGAGGTACGAACAACAGCTCGCGCGGATCCTCGACGACTATCCATTCCAGTTGCCTGTCGAAGACAGACGACGACTCTGGCTGCAGTTGGCCGAAACCCGACAATACCCATAGCGGCAGGGGCCCCGATCCCCCGACGAATCCCTCATCCAATCCATTTGAAAGAACAGGTTTTCCATGAATTCTGTTGAACCGATCGTCGTTGTCGACGGCGCGAGGACCCCGATCGGCAGCTTCGGTGGCGCGTTCAAGGACGTGCCCGCCCACGAACTCGGTGCCACCGCCGTCAAGGCCGCGCTGGAGCGTGCCGGCGTGCCGGGCGGCGATATCGACGAGGTGGTGATGGGCTGCATCGGTCAGGTCGGACCGGACGCCTACAACGCCCGCCGCGTCGCCCTCGCCGCCGGACTTCCCGAGAAGACCCCCGCATATACCGTCAACCGGCTGTGCGGGTCCGGTCTGCAGGCCGTGTGGTCGGCGGCGCAGCAGATGCGCTGGGGTGGGGTGGACTTCGCCCTCGCCGGCGGCGACGAGAGCATGTCGCGGATGCCGTTCTACGACTTCTCCGCCCGCTCCGGCTACAAGCTCGGCGACCGCACGCTCGTCGACGGCACGGTCGCGATTCTGACCGACCCGTTCGGTGGGGTGCACATGGGCCGCACCGCGGAGGCCGTCGCCCGCAAGTACGACGTGAGCCGCCGGCAGCAGGACGAGTTCGCCGTCGAATCCCAGCGCCGCGCCGCCTCCGAGGCCGCGAAGGCCGCGTTCGCCGAGGAAATCACCCCGGTCGAGATCGGGGGCCGCCGCCCGAAGACGATCGACGTCGACGAGCACCCCAAGCCCGACACCACCCTCGAGACCCTGGCGAAGCTGCGGCCGGCGTTCGAGGAGGGCGGCTCGGTGACCGCGGGCAACGCGTCCGGGATCAACGACGGCGCCGCGGCCCTGGTTCTGGCGACGCAGTCCGCCGCGCAGGAGAAGGGTCTGACCGGGCTGGTCACGCTGGAGGCCGTCGCGACCGCGGCGATGGACCCGAGCCTGATGGGGTACGCCCCCGTTTTGGCGCTGGCGAACCTGTTCGAGCAGACCGGCACCACCCCCGGCGACATCGACGTGATCGAGCTGAACGAGGCGTTCGCGTCGCAGGCGGTCGCGGTGATCCGGGACGCGAAGCTGAACCCGGAGAAGACCAACCCGTACGGCGGCGCGATCGCGCTGGGTCACCCGGTCGGCGCGACCGGAGCCATCCTGAGCCTGCGCCTCGCGAAGGACCTCGTGCGCCGCGACCTCGAACTCGGCATCGTCACCATGTGCATCGGCGGCGGCCAGGCCCTCGCCGCACTCTTCCGGCGCATCTAGAACCAGTGCGGGAGGGCATACGCCCCCGAACTCCTGAGCGCGAGGATACGGGCCACGGACTTCAATCCGCGATGGGCGATGGGCGGAGAAACCTCGGCGAGGCGCGCGAGCGCCTCAGCCCTTCCTCGCCCGCGTAGCGAACTCGGTGGACAACCGGAACCAGGCTCGGCTGTACGCGCGGACTGCTGTTGCGAGTGGGGTCATCTGTGCTACCGGGCCCGGGAGGCCAGAAAACGCAATCTAGCGCCGCGGACATCCGCGCTACGCAGAGTTGCCCAATCTCCGAACTATGACGGGGTGATTTTCGTCGCTTGTTCGGCAATTCTGGATTGTGTAGCGGACAGCGGGTGATTCGGATCATGCTCGTGACATCGGACACAAGCTGATACCTAATCGGCAAGCACCCGAAGCGCCAGACAACGCCACTCCGCACTGGTCCCGGTCGCCGGTGGGGCACCCCACCTCACGGCGCGGGCGGTCAGCGGACACTGCCGATCTCAGGCAGGCAACAAAGGAGACGACCTATGAGTGACCCTCGGTTCGAGATTTCCCATCTCGCCCGTGCCGAACTGCTGAGCCCCAAGCCGCAGGAGACGGTGGACTTCTTCACCAAGTTCCTCGGGATGTACATCACCCACACCGAGGGGCAGTCGGTCTACCTGCGCGCCTATGAAGACCCCTATCAGTGGAGCCTGAAGGTCACCGAATCCACCCAGGCCGGACTCGGCCACGCCGCGCTGCGCACCAGCTCCCCGGAAGCGCTCGAACGCCGGGCAGCCTCGCTCAAGGACGCCAACGTCGACGGAGCGTGGCGCGAGAGCGACTTCGGGTACGGCAAGACCTTCACCTACCAGTCCCCGGACGGGCACAACCTGGAATTGCTGTGGGAGGTCGAGAAGTACCAGGCCCCGCCGGAGCTGCAGTCCAAGATCCTTACCCGCCCGTCGAAGAGACCGCTGCAGGGCATCCCCGTCAAGCGCATCGACCACCTGAACTTGCTCGCCAGCGACGTCAGCGCGGTGAAGAACTCCTTCGAGCGCCACCTCGGGTTCCGGACCACCGAACGCGTCGTCGACGGTGACACCGAAATCGGTGCGTGGATGAGTTCGAACATCCTCGGCCATGAGGTGGCATGTTTGCGGGACGCGCAGGGTGAACGGGGCAAGATGCACCACCTCGCGTTCTATTACGGCACCGGCCAGCACAACATCGATGCGGTGGAGATGTTCCGCGACTACGACATTCGGATCGAAGCCGGCCCCGACAAGCATGGCATCACCCAGGCGCAGTTCCTCTACGTCTTCGAACCCGGCGGCAACCGCATCGAGCTGTTCGGTGAGGTCGGGTACCTGCATCTCGATCCCGACGGTGAGACCAAGACCTGGCAGATGTCCGACATCGGCACCGGGCTGGCGATCGGCGGGACGAAGCTTCCGTGGGAGACCTACTTCACCTACGGCACCCCGAGCCCGCTCTCGCTCGATCAGCACATCGAGAAGTATGCGCACTTCGGCCCCGGCGGCCCCGGCCCCGACGCGGCGGCAGCTGAGCAGGCGGTCCCGGACGAGATCGACCAGTCCCGCGCCGTCGCCGGCGCTCCGGCGTCCTGATACGCACGTGGGTGTGACCGGAGTTCTGGTCACACCCACGTGATCCACCTCGGTGTGCCGATAAGCGGCACAACTTCTTTGGACTCGCGAGGGCTGGATCACACACTGTTCGGCGGGGCTGTGCAGGTCGGGATCGTCGATCGACGCCACCGCACCTCACACCTGAACCCATCCACTTTCGCTCGGTCGTCGGTTCACACGAGTGAATCAGCGCGAGTCCCCACTGCACGCGGGCCCGAAGCAGAAGGAGCACCATGACTTCCACCCAGAGTTTTATCGACGAGATCACGATCGAAGAGCTCGAGACCGACCCCTATCCGTTCTACGAGCGTCTGAGGAAAGAGGCCCCTGTAGCCTTCGTCCCGGCGCTGGGCATGTACATCGTGTCGACGAAGGAACTGTGCGCCGACATCGCCAAGGACGCCGAGAACTGGCCGGCCGTCATCTCTGCGGCCGGAGGCCGCACCTTCGGACCCGGCGCACTGCTCAACACGAACGGCGACGAACACCGCAAGCTGCGGGACATGGTCGAACCGCACCTGCAGCCCTCAGCGGTCGACAAGTACATCGATAATCTGGTGCGCCCCTTCGCACGTCAGCGACTCGCCGAGATCGAGAACGACGGAAGCGCCGACATCGTGGCTGCGTACTGTGAGCCGGTCAGTGTTCGTGCTCTCGGCGATCTCCTCGGACTCGATGACGTCAGCACCGACAAGCTTCGCGAATGGTTCCACAAGCTGAGCGTGTCCTTCACCAACGCCGCGGTCGACGAGAACGGCGAATTCGCCAACCCGGACGGGTTCATCCCCGGCGACGAGGCCAAGGCCGAGATCATCGCCCACGTCGATCCGAAGATCGACAAGTGGATCAAGGAACCCGATCACACCGCGATCTCCCACTGGCTGCACGACGGTATGCCCGAAGGGCAGACCCGCAGCCGCGATGTCATCTACCCCAACCTGTACGTCTTCCTCCTCGGAGCGATGCAGGAGCCGGGGCACGCGATGGCGACCACGCTGGCAGGACTGTTCACCAAGCCCGAACAGCTCGAACGTGTCGTCGACGACCCGGCGTTGATCCCCCGGGCGGTCTCGGAAGGCATGCGCTGGGTGGCGCCGATCTGGTCTGCCGTGGTCAAGCGCGCCGCGCACGAGGTCGAGGTCGGTGGCGTGACACTGCCGGAGGGGTCGATCGTGATGCTCTCCTATGGCTCGGCCAACCAGGACGAGAACGCCTACAACGCCCCGACTGAATTCGATATCGATCGGGCCCTGCTTCCGAACATGACATTCGGTGGCGGAAAGCACGCCTGCGCGGGTACCTATTTCGCTAACTCGGTTATCCGGATCGGCCTGGAGGAACTGCTCGAGTCCATTCCGAACCTGGAACGCGACGAGGCTCACGAGGTCGATTTCTGGGGTTGGGGTTTCCGTGGACCGAAGCAGTTGTTCGTTAAATGGGAAGTGTAACGGAATCATATTTCCCGAGGTCCGAAGTGTCCGGTCCGGAGATTAATGGATCGGGCACTTCGGGAGCATTTTTATTGGATTGGAGCACTGTCGGAAATGGCTAATAACTACACGGTCCGTATCCAGGGTAAGAATTCGGACATCACCGTTGCCGAAGACCAATCCATCCTCGATGCGGCGCTGCGGGCGAACGAATGGCTTCCGCACTCGTGCACCCAGGGCACCTGCGGCACCTGCAAGCTCAAGGTGCTGTGCGGGGAGGTACGCCACAACGAATCCCCCGAGTACACCCTGACCAAGGACGAGCGCGCCGAAGGTTTGGCTCTCGGCTGTATGGCGACCCCCTGCTCCGATCTGACGGTCGAACCGATCGGCGGAGCCGGGGACGACGGAATCCCGCACTTCCCACTGCGTGATTACGAGGGGACGGTGTCGGTACTCGAGGACATCGCTGCGAATACCCGGCGGCTGGTGGTCGAGGTGGATACGCCGATGCTGTTCAATGCCGGTCAGTACGTCGAGTTGATCGTCCCCGGGCACAACGTCGGCCGGCAGTACTCGCTGGCCAATCCGCCGACGGAGACGCGGAACCTGGAATTCCACGTCAAACTCACGACCGGGGGTCTGGCCACGGATGGGTGGATTTTCGGGCCGATGCAGGTCGGTGACCGCATCTCTCTGCGTGGGCCGTTGGGCCAGTTCAACCTGGTCAAACAGCAGGACGAGGCCGCGATCTTGATCGGCGGTGGGACCGGATTGGCGCCGTTGAAGTCGATCGTCCAGCATGCGCTGGCCGAGCGCCTGGTTCCGGAGTTGTATCTCTACCACGGCGGACGCCGCCAGGAGGATCTGTACGACGTCGACTTCTTCCGTGGCCTCGCACAGGAGCATGAGCACTTTCACTACCGCCCCGCGCTGAGCGAGGAACAGTGGGACGGGGCCATGGGCATGGTGACCGATGTGGTGCTTGACGACTTCTCGTCGTGCAAGGGCATGAGCGCCTACCTGTGCGGACCGCCGGCAATGGTCGAGGCTGCGGTCAAGGCCCTCAAGCGACGTCGGATGGCGCCCCGGCTGATCTTCCGTGAAGAGTTCACGATCGCCGCACCGAACCTGGCCGCCGTGGGGCAGTAGCCACGACGCGCCCTACCCCTCCGGATCAAGACGTTGGCGCTGACGGATCCGGACGGCACCGATCCCGCGGAAGTGAATGGACACGATCACTTCCGCGGGATCGTCGTCTCTGCTACCGGAACGGCACCGTGCGCAGGTCCTCCGACGGACTCACTCCGAAGGTCTCCTTATACTCTCCGGCGAATCGGCCGACGTGCAGGAACCCCCACCGCTGTGCGATCTCGGTGACACCTTCGTTCGCCGGGTCCGCCTTGAGCAGGTCTTTGCGCGCCTTCTGCATGCGGATGATCTTCAGCTGCCGCATCGGCGTCGTACCCAACGAGTTCTGGAACCCGACCTGCAGGGACCGCACACTCACCCCGACGTTCTTGGCGACCTGCGCCACCGTTAGGGGCTGCTGCGCGTGCGCCTCGAGGTAGTCGACGGCGAGCCGGACAATTCCTGGCAGGGCGGGCTTGGGTTCGTACAGCCTTGCCCTGTAGTCGTGTTCGGCCGCGACGAGAAGCCCGCTCATCAAGCACTCGGCCATCGGCGTCGAGACGATGGGATGCAGCGCCAACGCCTCGGGACTGTCGAGTTGATGAGACAGACCTTCGACCAGTGAGAGCCATTGACGGCCGACGACGGTGTCCAGATCGAGGTCCATGCCGAAGACGATCGGGTCGACGATCTCCGTCCCCAACCGTGCCGCGAGTTGATCCTCGAGTGCCCGGCGATCGATCTTCAGGGCCAGCACCGGGGTCGGATAGGGCGAGGCCCACCCACGCAGCAGGGTCCGTTGGTCGCACCGGTAGACCGCGGCGCGGTGGGGGGTCGCCACGGTCCGGGCACGACCCGACCCGGTGACCAACTCCCCCCGCATCGGGATGTTCACCTGATAGGAGTCGCGCAACTCGTTGGTGAAGATTTCCACCTCGGTCGAATAATCCAGCCGGCCGAGCGTGACGGGACCGAACGAGGCTGCAGTCATTCGCATCTGAAAAATATGCTCGTCCCCGAGGACGCGAACCTCATGGGGATAGTAGAGATCGCTGCCGATGGCCCGCGCCTCGTCGATATCGTCGGAAAGAAACGTCTTTGTGCCGTTTCCGCGATCCGGGTCTTCGCTCATCTACTTTGTCGGTCTCTCTGGTCTGACTAAATCGAGAACGATTCAGTTATTGCGCCAATTGGCTATATTGTTGCGCTCACAGGATAGCGCGTCATGTGACCTGAATCATACGCTCATGAGGAATCACTCAACAGCTCCTATATCCAAATTTGGAGGAGACGAATGACCGTCGATCACGCGCCGGAAGGCGTGAAAAGCCCGACCGGATGCCCCGTTTCAGGTATGGCGGCAGGCTTCGATCCGTTCCAGGGCGCCTACCAGGTCGATCCATCCTCGTCGCTGCGGGACGCCCGCAAAGAAGAGCCGGTGTTCTACAGTCCACTGCTCGACTACTGGGTGGTCACGCGCTATGAGGACATCAAGCAGATCTTCAAGACACCGTCGGTGTTCTCCCCGTCGATCACTCTCGACCAGATCACCCCGATCAGTGACGAGGCGCTGCAGATCCTCGGCAGCTATCAGTTCGCTCCCGGCCCGACCATCGTGAACGAGGACGAGCCGATCCACACCGAACGTCGCCGACTGCTGCTGCAGCCGTTCGAAGCCGAAAACGTCGCCACCCTCGAACCGAAGATCCGCGAGGTCGTCAACACCTACCTGGACCGGGTCATCAAGGATGGCCGGGCCGACCTGATCGGCGATCTGCTCTACGAAGTTCCCTGCATCGTCGCGCTCATCTTCCTCGGCGTGCCCGACGAGGACATCGAGACCTGCCGCCACTTCGGGATGCAGCAGACCCTGTTCACCTGGGGACACCCCACCGGAGACGAACAAACTCGAGTCGCTACCGGGATGGGGAAGTTCTGGGAATTCGCCGGCGGCCTGGTCGACAAACTCAAGGCCGACCCGAATGCGAAGGGGTGGATCCCCCATGCGATCGAGATGCAGCGGCAGCACCCCGACCTCTTCGACGACAACTACCTGCAGAACATCATGATGAGTGGTGTGGTGGCCGCGCACGAAACCACCACCAACGCCACCGGTAACGCGTTCCGCACCCTGCTCGAGAACCGCAGCTCCTGGGAAGAAATCTGCGCCGACCCCACGCTGATCCCCAAGGCTATCGAGGAATGCCTCCGCTACAGCGGATCCGTCGTTGCCTGGCGCCGCAAGGCCGTGGTGGACACCACTGTCGGCGGAGTCGATATCCCGGCCGGCGGTCGACTGCTGATCGTCATGGCGTCGGCGAACCGCGACGACTCGATGTTCCCCGAGCCCGACGACTTCGACATCCATCGAGGAAACGCACGGCGCCACTTGACGTTCGGCATCGGCAGCCACACCTGCCTGGGCGCGACGCTGGCTCGGTTGGAGATGAAGGTCTTCCTCGAAGAGGTCTCGCGACGCCTGCCGCACATGWCACTCGTTGCTGGACAGGAGTTCTCCTATCTTCCCAACACCTCGTTCCGGGGGCCCGAGCACGTGTTGGTCGAGTGGGATCCCCAGCAGAATCCTGTGCCCGTCGACCGGCCCTGACCGACCCCAACGAAACGAGACTCCATGTACCGCGTCACCATCGTCTACAACCAGCCCGCCGACCCGGCCGCCTTCGACGAGCACTACAGCTCCAAGCATTTGCCTCTGGTGCAGCAGATCCCGAGCGTCAAGCGGTTCGCCGCAGGCAAGTGTGAATCTCTCGACGGCAATCCCCCCTCGGCGTATGCGCTCGCGCAGCTGTACTTCGAGAGCAAAGAAGAGGCCGGGCAGGCATTCGCCTCCCCTGAGGGACAGAATGCCGCCGCCGACGTCGCGAACTTCGCCTCCGGCGGAGTGACGATGCTGTTCAGCGACGAAGAGACTGTTCTGCCGTGAGTCGGCGGTGGGGTGCCGGCTCGACTGCCGGCACCCCACCTGAGTTCGTCATTACTGCACTATCCGTGAAAGAGAGATAGACGTGCCTACCGTCACCTACGTTCACCCTGATGGAACCAAGCATGAGGTCGAGGTTGCTACCGGCAAAAGGGTCATGCACGGCGCCATCGGCGCCGGAATCGACGGCATCGTCGCCGAATGCGGCGGCCAGGCCATGTGCGCGACGTGTCACGTCTACGTGGAGAGCCCCTGGGCGGACAAGTTTCCCTCGATCTCCGAGGAAGAAGACGAGATGCTCGACGACACCGTCAGCCCCCGCACCGATGCCAGTCGCCTGTCCTGCCAGCTCGTGGTCGGCGACGACGTCGACGGCCTGATCGTCCGGCTTCCGGAGGAGCAGGTATGAGTGTCGACCGCATCGTCATCATCGGTTCCGGGCAGGCCGGATTCGAGGCAGCCGTCAGTCTGCGCAGTCACGGATTTGCCGGATCGATCACCCTGGTCGGTGACGAGCCGGGTGTGCCCTATCAGAGGCCACCGTTGTCGAAGGCGTACCTGCACTGTGACCCTGATCGGGATTCCCTTGCGCTGCGTCCGGCCCAGTACTTCGAGGACCACCGGATCACGCTCGCGTGCGGTAAGCCCGTCGTCCGCGTCGATCGGGATGCGCAACTGGTGGAGCTGATCGATGCCACCGTCATCGAGTACGACCATCTGATCCTGGCGACCGGTGCCCGCAACCGGCTCCTGCCGGTCCCCGGTGCCGACCTTCCCGGTGTGCACTACCTGCGTACCGCCGGCGAAGCAGAGTCCCTCACCTCGAGCATGGCCTCGTGCTCGTCGCTGGTCGTGATCGGGGCCGGCTTCATCGGTCTCGAGGTTGCCGCAGCGGCCCGTAAGAAGGGCCTCGACGTGACCGTCGTCGAGGCGATGGATCGGCCGATGGCCCGCGCACTGTCGCCGGTGATGTCGGACTACTTCTCCGCGGCGCACACCGAACACGGTGTGCACATGCGGCTGTCGACAGGCGCGAAGACGGTCGTCGAAGCCGACGCCCGAGCAGCGGGGGTCACCACTACGTCCGGCGACGTCATACCCGCCGACGCAGTCGTCGTGGGTATCGGTGTCGTACCCAACATCGAGCTCGCCGTCCTGGCGGGCCTGCCCGTCAACAACGGCATCGTCGTCGACGAGTACCTTCGCACACCCGACGAGAACATCTCTGCGATCGGTGACTGCGCCGCCTACCCGATTCCGGGAACAGCCCGTTTGGTGCGACTCGAATCCGTACAGAATGCGGTCGATCAGGCCCGCTGCCTCGCCGCTCAGCTCACCGGAACCAGCATCAACTACCGGAGTGTGCCGTGGTTCTGGTCCGAGCAGTACGAATCGAAACTGCAGATGGCTGGGCTGACCGCGGGCGCGGACACCCACGTGGTTCGCGGTTCCGTCGACAGCGGGGCGTTTTCCATCTTCTGCTTCCTCGGCACCCGGTTGCTCGGAGTCGAGTCGGTCAACAAGCCCCGCGACCACATGACGGCACGAAAGATCCTTTCCAGCGGTATGCCGCTCACCCTGGAACAGGCAGCCGACACGGACTTCGATCTCAAACTGGCGATCGCCCGACACAAGGACGAGGTTGCTTCGGCCGAAGTCGGCGAGCGTCAGGTGGTGGCCTCATGAGCGGAAGGTTTCGGATACAGCGGGTCGTCACCGAGGGAACATTCGCCCTCGACGGCGGAGAGTGGAACGTCGACAACAACATCTGGCTGATCGGTGACGACCCCGACGTCGTGATCGTCGACGCCGCCCACGCCGCACAGCCGATCATCGATGCGGTCGGGGACCGGCACGTGAACGCCGTGATCTGCACGCACGGTCACAACGACCACGTCACCGTCGCCCCCGAACTGGCCGAGCGCGTGCACGCCCCGGTGCTGCTGCACCCCGGCGACGACGTGCTGTGGAAGATGAGCCACCCCGACGCCAATTACTGGCATCTCGAGGACGAACAGCGATCGCCATCGCGGGCACCGAGATCCAGGTGATCCACTCGCCCGGTCACTCGCCCGGGTCGGTGTGCCTGTACCTGCCCGAGGCCGGGGCACTGTTCTCCGGCGACACCCTGTTCTCGGGTGGCCCCGGCGCCACGGGCCGGTCGTACTCGGATTTCCCGACCATCATCGGGTCGATCCGCGACCGGCTGTTCACTCTTCCCGAAGAAACACTCGTCCATACCGGTCACGGTGACGGAACCACGATCGGCACCGAGGCCCCACACCTCGCCGAATGGATCGCGCGAGGACAGTAAGCAAACCGGAGTTCCCATGGTGTGCCGCATCACGACGCACTCTGTCATCCACCTCTCAAGCAGGAGACGTTATGAATTCGGAAGAGGCAGCCATGCTCGAACTGGCCCGAATTTGGGCACCCTACGGGGGTGCTCAACCGGGCGACATCCTCGTCGAGTTCGGCATCAGCCCAGCAACATTCTACGCGAGGATCACCCGAATCCTGCGCACCATCGCGCTACGGAACATGCCGCTCGCCGAGCGACATCTGATCCAGGAGAACGCGGCACGCTACTCCGTTAGTCCTGTCTCCGTGTAGGAGCGGGAAGATGGAGACACGTCACCACCCGTCGCGGTTGGACCGCCGCAACAATCCCGGGTTCGCACGCGGCGCGCGCGAAGGGCGTTCAGCGGACGCGGAAGAGGCACCACCGGTGAAGCACCAGTCAAATTCGGAACGCGGCAGCGGTGACGGACAGGACCTCGGTCCGAGTCTCCTTTACGCGATCAAACAGTTGGAGTTGGCCATACGGTCACGGATGGACACGATCCTGCGCCCGGCCGGCATCACGGCGCTCCAATACACCGCCCTGACGGTCTTACGTCGCTGCGATGGACTCTCTTCCGCCGAGCTGGCCCGCAATTCCTTTGTCACAGCGCAAACTATGGGCGAGATGATCATCGCGCTCGAGAGTCGAGGTCTGGTCAGTCGGCGGGTCGACCCCAGCAACCGCCGGCAAATGCTGACGAGTGTCACGGCGACCGGAGTGGGGCTGCTCGATTGCTATCACGGGGAAGTCTCGGCACTCGAGGAACAGATGGTCAGTCAGCTCACCCCCCGTCAGCGTGGAACGCTTCGTGAATACCTCATCTCTTGCCGTGCTGGATTGACCAGAACTGAAGCGCATTGATCGATGCACTGAGCATCCGCGGACAGAGGACTTTGATGACAACAACCCGAACGGAGCGACATGCTCCGTCGTCACCCTGTTCTGGTTGACGGGTCGCGATTCTCTGTATAGCGCAGATCCGCAGCCCGCACGGGACAGGCCGGCGCAGCTCACGCCCATGCCACCGATGCGCCGTTGATCATTCGGCGGATTGCATCAGTAGCCAATCGCGGTGCGCGGCGACGAAGCTGGAGATCGCGCCGAGGACCGCACTGAGGTCAGGCCGGCCGCAAGAAACGGGATGGGTGTCACCGATCCCATCCGCCCGGGAGCTCCGTCGGCGCCGAGAGGCGAATCAGACCCGGGCCGGAGACCCCGAGTGGACAGAGGTCGAGGACATCCTCGAGCAGCAGATCTGGCGGCAGATCTGGTTGACGGTTTGTCCGGACGTGGGCCCCATGGCGGCGCGCCCGAAGAGAAAATCTTCGTACGGTTTGGGATGTCACCGTCACGGGTTCAAGGAAGAACTCTGCGAAATTGTTGATCAAATCGAGAGGAAGATCGATGAGCAACCTTAACCCTGGAGTGCGATGTCGTGTCCGATTCCGGCGACGACTGATCTGCCCTGCGACTCCCTCACCCGTCCACTCGCCCAGAATGACCTGCGGGAACTGTTTGATTGAGGGCTTCTTACCTGCACAAATCTACGACAAACGACACAACGTGCAGGTTCCCGGCGATTCATGATTGGAACTTGTCTCATCGACCAGGTAGCTCCACCATGACCGTGCCACCTTAGCTCTCAGACAAACCGGTCCAGGGAGTGTTGGCTGCGACCGTGTCGAGAGAATGGATCGCGGGCGTGAGTAAATGCGCGATCAATCCGCMTGCACGGATCCAGTCGGCCTCGACTGCCGTGTCGATTCGTGCTCGGCCCGAAAACTGCTGCACGCCAGTCGTGGCACGGGCGATCACGCGCACCGCGGGCTGAGTATGCGTGCAGCCCGCGAGGCCGGTGATGTCGAATTCCGCGGTGCCGTCGAGCTCGTCTGGAGACAAATCCGGACATTCGATGGGCAGAACGCCCATGGCGACCAGATTGGTACGGTGGATTCGTTCGAAGCTCTGCGCGATCACCGCCTGGATTCCCAGGAGTCTGGTCGCTTTCGCCGCCCAGTCACGGGCGGACCCGGCCCCGTAGGAGTGCCCAGCGACCACGATTGTAGAAACGCCGCGATCAGCGTAGATCGCCGCTGCCTGATGGACCGGAACGATGTCACCATCAGGAAGCACGCGGGTCCACGCGCCTTGCCTGTCGGGGACGAGTTTGTTCTCGAGCCTCGGGTTCGCGAAGCCCCCTCGCAGCATTACGTCGTGGTTGAGTCGGCGGGCGCTGTAGCTGCCAAATTTCTCGGGCGGAACACCATGGCGGGCGAGCCATCGACCAGCCGGCGAATCCGAAGTGATGCGGGCGACCGGTGAAATGTGATCGGTGGTGATGCCGTCGCCGAGCAACAGCAGCGGGCGAGCAGCCACGACGTCCCCGGTTCTGACGGGTCGGGTTAGTGCGGCGTCAGCGAACGGTGGGCGTCGGATCGAACCGGCATCGCCGTCCCACTCGTAGTCGTCTCCGCCCGCGGGTGGCAGGGACTCCCATTCGGTGGTGGTGAGCGGCACGGGTCGGGCGGGGCCGAGCGAGAGCGACCTGCTGTCGTTGGCATTGACAAGTAGGTCGATGTCCTCGTCCGATGGCCAGATCTCGTCCAGGAAAACGGGGCGCCCGGCGCGGTCGGTGGCCAGTGGTTCGTCAGTGGGGTTGATCGTTGTTCGTCCGGCGATCGCCATCGCCACGACCATCGGCGGCGAGGCGAGGTACGAATGCGCGACGTCGGGGTGAATGCGGCCCGGAAAGTTTCGATTGCCCGAGAGCACGGCGGCGACCGACAGGGACTGCTGACGTATCTGCTCGGTGATCGCCGGGGCGAGGGGTCCGGAGTTGCCCATGCAGGTTCCACAACCGAAACCGGCTATGTGGAAGCCGAGTTCGTCGAGCGCTGTCTGCAGTCCCGCGGACTGGAGCAGTTCTGCGGTCGCGCGCGATCCCGGGGTCAGCGAAGTCTTGGTCCAGGGTGCTCGTGTGAGGCCGCGCTCGACCGCGTTTCGGGCCAGTAGCCCCGCCGCGACCATGGCCTTCGGGTTGGAGGTGTTGGTGCAGCTGGTGATGGCGGCGATGACGATGTCCCCGTGGTGCAGCGTGCCGGTGCCGTTCGCGCCCGTCGAGCCCTCGGGGGGCACTGTGTGCGCCAGTTCGCTTGCAGTGAATGTCTGATGCGGGCGGGAGGGGCCGGCCATGGTGCGGTCCACCTGTGCCAGGTCCAGCTCGAGTACCTCATGGTAGTCGGGCGTTGGCAGATCTGGTGTGTAGAGCATGTTCTGGGCGGTCAGGTAGGTCCGGGCCAAGGACACGGTTGCCTCGGGTCGCCCTGTGGTGGCGAGGTAGGTGAGGGTGCGGTCGTCGGCGGGGAAGTACGCCATCGTGGCCCCATATTCCGGTGCCATGTTCGCGATGGTGGCCCGGTCGGGCACCGACAGGCGAGTGAGCCCGGGACCGTGGAATTCGACGACTCGTTGCACCACACCGTGGGCTCTGAGCATGGAAGCGAGGGTGAGCGCGACGTCGGTGGCGAGGACGCCGGGCTTCAGTGCACCGCTGAGGCGAACACCCACGACGGCGGGGACCGGTATCAGGATTGGCTGGCCCAGTGCGGCGGCGATTGCTTCGATGCCGCCGACTCCCCAACCGGTGACGGACAGCGCGTTGATCATGGTGGTGTGGCTGTCGGTACCGACGACGGAGTCGAACCGTGCGAGCGCGATGCCGTCGTGGGTGCCGACCGAGATGACGTCGGCGAGGACTTCCAGGTTGAGTTGGTGGCAGATTCCGATACCCGGGGGCACCACCCTCAGCGTGGGAAAGCGGGTCTGTGCCCACCGCAGGAACCGGTATCGGTCACCGTGACGGTGGTATTCGAGTGCGAGGTTGGTGGCACCGGCGTCGGCGGTTCCGGCGGCGTCGAGTTCGAGGGCGTGGTCGACTACGAGATCCATGCGCCGCCGAGGCGAGACGGTGGCGGGGTCGAGGCCGAGTGCCGTTGCACGCTCGTGCAGGGTGATCATGTCGGCGAGTACCGGAATTCCCGAGGCGTCTTGAAGCAGAACGCGTTCGGGGGTGAACGGAATCGACGTGGAGTGATCGCCGGCCACGAGCGCTCGGACATGATCGGCGATGACGGTGCGGCCGTCCTCATGCCGCAGCACGTTTTCGACGAGCACCCTGGTGGCGTAGGGAAGGCGGTGCAGGGCACCCGCACCGCCTCGTTCTGCGGCGGTGAGATCGATGAACTGTGTGGCGGGGGCGCCGGGTAGGTCGCGGAGTGCGTCGAAGGAGTCGAGGGTCATCCGTGTGCCACCGGTGCCCGCTCGGGAACGCTCCTCGGCGGTGCACCGGTGTAGGTCGGCAGCAAAGGTGGGGGGATCGGCCCTTTGATCCGGCGCCCACCTTCGCGTTCTTCCCATGAGTGCGAGAGGATCCCGACGGAGCGGGACAGGATGAACAGGCCTCTGCCGAGTTCGGGGGCGAAGCCGAGTTCGGCGTAGATCACGGCGGTCGCCCCGTCGATGTTCATCGGGACGGGCCGAGCTCGCCCTGCTGCCAGTTGTCGCTCCAGTTCTTCGGCGATCTGGAGGTAGTGGCCGTCGATCACGCCGGCCTCGACCTGGGTGTGGACTGCAGACAACAGCGGGTCCCGGCGTGGGTCGCGCGGATGGAAGCGGTGGCCGAATCCCGGGATGTATCGGCCTGTTGCGCGGTGGTCGGCGATCGTCTGCGCGGCCACTTCTTCGAGGTCGCCATCGGTGGACCGAGTCCGGATCTGTTCGAGTAGTTGCATGCATTGTTGGCCGGCGCCGCCGTGGATGTCGCCGAGGAGACCGACACCGGTGGAGATGGCCCCGTGTAACCCGACACCGCAGGTGGCGGCCATTCGGGCCGCGGCGATCGACGGTGCTTGTGGACCGTGGTCCACGGCGGCGACGAGGGCGTGCTCGAGCAGTTCGGCTTGGCCGGCACTGGGGAGGTCACCGCGGACCATCAGCCAGATCATCTCGGGGAAACTCACCTGGCCGATCATCTGCTCGATGGGGTATCCCCGCAGCCGGATGATCCCGGGCTCGATGTCGGAGACGGCGGTCGACCACCAGTCGGTGACCTCCCGGCTCGACGTCCGCTCGAGGGCGCTTTGTCGGGCGGTGCTCATATCGCGTTCTCTTCCCGCAGGCGGGTGATGTCCGCCGGCCTGTAGCCCAGCTCGGTGAGAATCTCGTCGGTGTGCTGCCCGAGGGTGGGGGGCGGAGACTCGGGTGAGACGCGGCGGCCGTCGACATGCGTCGGCAGACCCAGTACCCGCACCGCACCGCCGGAGGCTGCGGGTGAGTCGATCGTGGTGACCAGCTCGCGGTGTGCGACCTGATCGGATTGCAGTGCCGTCGGCACCGAGACGACCGGGGCGGCGGGGACTCCCGTGTCGAGCAGGATCGCGTCCCACTCGGCTGCCGTTTTCGCTTTCAGCGAGGTTTCCAGTTCTTCCCGCAGCACGTCGCGGTGGCGTTTGCGGTCCTCACGGGTGCGGAACCGCGGATCGTCGATGAGCTCTTCACGGTCGAGAACCTTGCACAACGTCTCGTACTGTTCCTGCTTGTTCGCGGCGATGTTGAGCGCCCCGTCGGCGGTGCGGAAGGTGCCCGACGGGGCCGAGGTGATGTTCTCGTTGGCCATCGGGGCGGGCTCGCGGCCGGCGATGAGATGGTCGGAGACCACCCATCCCATCGAGGTGAGTGCGGCGTCGAGCATGGAGGTGTCGAGGAAGGCACCTTCGCCGGTCCGGCGTTGCCGCAGCAGCGCAGCGGTGATCGCGAACGCCGCTGCCAGGCCACCGAAGCTGTCGCACACCGGGAATCCGACACGCAGGGGCGCGACCTCCGCCGTGCCGGTCACGCTCATGATGCCGGACAGGCCCTGGACGACCTGGTCGTAGGCGGGTCGTCCGCGCATCGGGCCGGTCGATCCGAATCCGGACACTGCACAGTAGACGAGTTTGGGGTTGAGCTGGCGTAGCCGCTGCCACCCGAACCCGAGCCGTTCGAGCACCCCTGGCCGGAAGTTCTCGACCAGCACGTCCGCGTCGGCGACCAGCTTCTCGAAGACTTCCTTTCCCCCAGTTGTCTTGAGATTGACCGTGACGGAGCGTTTTTCCGAATTCTGGGCGAGGAACGAGACGCCGAGGTGTTCGGCGCTCAGATGAGAGTCCGCGCCGAGTTGCCTTGCCAGATCACCGGTTCCCGGCGTTTCGATCTTGATCACGTCGGCCCCCATCAGGGCCAACTGGTAGCCGGCGTACGGTCCCGCGAGCACATTGGTCAGGTCGAGGACACGGACGCCTTCGAGCAGGTTCGCGGTCACAGGAATACCTCCACGCTGCCGAGTCCGACGGCACTGATTTCGGCGGCCGCGGCGGTTACCGCGTCCACGTACCGGCCCACCCGGTCGGCGGTGAACCGGGAGGTGGGTCCGCTCGCCGACAGCGCGGCTATCACCCGGCCGTCCGAGGAGACGATCGGGGCCGCGACCGCGGACGCGCCGAGTTCGCGTTCGCCGTGGGTGACCGAGTACCCCGCCTCCCGGATACCGGAGATTTCCCGCTGCAGCGGCTCGAGCTGCAGGTCCGGCCGTGCGTCGACGAGGCTGCGCACCACCTGGTCGGGGGCGCCGGTGAGCAGGATCTTGGCGGCCGCGCCCGTGGCGAGCGCGTACGGCACGCCGACTTCCACGACGCTGCGCACGGTGGTCGTTCCTTCGACCTGCGCGATGGACACGCGGTTCAGATCCTGACGGATGTAGATGTTGACCGTTTCGCCGCAGGAATCGACCAGCCGCGTCATGATTTTGCGTGTTTCCGTGCTGACCTCCCACATGGACTGCGCCAGGGTCACCCAGCGCAGGAACCCGGCCCCCACGCCGAAGGTCGAGTCACCGCGGTCCGCGATGAGTCCTAACGAGTCCAATGTCGAGAGCAGACGCACCACGGTGGTTTTCGGCAATCCCGTGGAGGCCACGAGCTCGCGCAGGGTGCGAGTGGGGTGTTCTACGTCAAACAGTTCCAGCACCTCGACGGCGCGGGCGATGCTGCGCACGCCTCCGTCGGCTCGTGTGGATGCGGTCTCAGTGTCAGCCATGCCACTCACGCTAAACCATTCTATGGTTTGTGTAAACCGAATAGCGGGTTGACTCCGGTTTATCTTCGTGCTTCGATCGGTGACACAGCACACAAACGCTGCCTAGCGGGTTTCGTGAACCGCGCAGTGGTCGATCGCGACAGTCGTAGAAAGAAGGAAAGTCCGTGAGTGGAGAACAGGTAGACCTCGTCGTGGTGGGCTGCGGAGCCGGTGGCCTGGCAACCGCGCTGCAATTCCTGCAGTCCGCTCCGAGCGGGCGGGTCCTCGTTCTCGAACGCACCCCGAAGAGCCAGCGAGGCGGAAACACCGCCTGGACCGGTTCCTTCTTCCGGCTCGAGGAGGACGGCGCCCCCGCGGCCGACTTCACCTCCCGGATGCTCGAACTCAGCAAAGGCAAGACCGACGAGGCCATCATCGCTCGACTCGCCGAACTCGCCCAACCGACCATGCACTGGCTCAACGACAACGGTGTTCCCACGAAATCGGACATCACCTATTTCCTGACGTCGAAAGGTCCCCGCTTGATGCCCGCTGGGGGCGGCGCGGCCATCGTCGAAAACCTCGCGGCAAGGCTGGAAGAACTCGGAGGCACGATCGCCTATGAGACGACCGCGCAGAGCCTGATCCAGGACGAGCACGGCGCGGTCATCGGAGTCGAGGCGGTCGACGGTGCGGGCGAACTGCGGCGCGTGCTGGCGAGCACCGTGGTCCTGGCCTCCGGCGGTTTCGAGGGAAGCGCGGCCCTGCTCGACCGGTATCTCGGCGACCGCGGACACGAACTCTCCCCCATCGCACCGGGCGGCCGCTCCAACCAGGGCGAAGGCCTGGAGATGGGGATTCGGGCCGGTGCACTAACGGACGGGCAGTTCGATCGCTTCCACGGCGAACCCGTCGATGCGCGCACCCGATCCGCGGAAGCCCTCGTCATGGTCTACCCCTACGGAATTCTGGTCGACCACCACGGTCGGCGGTTCGTCGACGAAGGCTCGGACACCCCGGACAACACCTTCGAGTCGGTCGCCTACCGCATCTGGGCCGACGCCGACCAGTTCGCCTACGTCATCGCAGACCAGAAACTCATGCGCCACAACATCGCCCGGGCCGTTCTCACCGACCGCGAGCCCGAATCGGCACCGACGCTCGAAGCCCTCGCCCGCCGACTCGACCTCGACCCCGACGTCCTCGCCGACACCGTCAGCACGTACAACGCCGCCGCGACACCCGGGCCCCTGGACGTGACCTTCCTCGACGGGGTGGCAACACGGGACCTCGACCCACCGAAATCGAACTGGGCGCGCCCGATCGACGAACCCCCGTATGCGGCATGGCCGGTGACCTGCGCGATCACCTTCACCTTCGGCGGACTCAAAACCGACGACAAGGCTCGGGTGATCGGCCGGTCCGGCCAGCCCATCCCCGGATTGTTCGCCGTCGGCGAGGTCGCCGGGATCTACCACCACAAGTATCCCGGGGCCACCTCCGTGCTCCGGGCACTGGTCTTCGGCCGGATCGCCGGCACCAGCGCCGCGCACCGGATCGCCGCACCCGCACCCGCTACCCACCAGTGAACGCACCTACCCCAGCAAGAGGAATCATGGCCACAACCTCACCAGCTAAGACCGGTTCGAGCAGCACCCCCAGGCGAGCGGCGATCGCGAGCCTGGTCGGCACCACGATCGAGTGGTACGAGTTCTTCATCTACGGGCTCGCTGCGGCGCTGGTCTTCGGCGACCTGTTCTTCCCCGGGGTCGACGAACACAGCGGCCGCCTCGCCTCCTTTGCCACTCTCGGTGTGGCATTCGTCGCCCGACCCCTCGGCGCCGCCATCTTCGGGCATCTCGGCGATCGCCTCGGTCGCAAATCCACCCTCATCGCCACCCTCGGAATCATGGGTACCGCCACCGGTCTGATCGGTCTGCTCCCCTCCTACGACTCGATCGGGATCTGGGCGCCCATCCTGCTCATCGTGCTGCGTTTGTTCCAAGGGCTCGCAGTCGGTGGGGAATGGGGTGGCGCCGTCCTGATGTCCGTCGAGCACGCACCGGCCTCGAAGGTGCGCCTGTACGGCTGCGCCCCGCAGATGGGTAGCCCCCTCGGTTTGGTCCTCGCCACCGCGGTGATGTCGGCCGTCTCCACCCTCCCCGACGACCAACTCCTCGACTGGGGCTGGCGAATCCCCTTCCTGGCCGGGTTCGTCCTGGTCCTCATCGGTCTCGCCATCCGCCTCGGAGTAGAAGAGTCCGAGCAGTTCCGGGAGATCAAGGCAACAGGCGAGACCGCCCGGCTGCCGATCGGCGACATAGTCGCTCGCGCCAAGAAGAGCCTGGCGATCGGTATCGGACTGCAGGCCTCGGTCAACGTCGTCTTCTACATCATCTCTGTGTACTTCCTCAGCTACGCCACCAAATCACTTGACCTCGACCGCAACACCGCACTGCTGATGGTGATGGCCGCGGCGGTGATAGACCTGGCAGCACTGCCGTTCATGGCATCGCTGAGCGACAGGATCGGGGCACATCGCGTGTTCTTCGCCGGTGCTCTCTTCACGATCGCCGCGGCCTTCCCGTTCTTCTGGTTCCTGCGCGCAGAACAGGTCCTGCTGACCAGCGTCGTCGTCATCGTCATGATGGTCGGCGCGCACGCCACCACCTACTCGGTGGTCTCGAGCCTCATCGCGGACCAGTTCGATACCAAGGTCCGCTACAGCGGCACGGCCCTGAGCAACGCGCTCGGCGGACTGATCTTCAGCGCGCCGACCCCGTTCATCGCCGAAGCCGTCGTCGGGAACGGAGGAAGCCGATGGTGGCCCCTGGCTCTGATGACCGTCGCCGCCGCCCTCGTCTCCCTCGTCGCCATCGCAGCGGCCCCCCGACACCGCCTGGTCGCCGAGACCGACGAACCGGGAACACCGGTACCGGCGCGGACCACCACCCCTGCCTGACCAACGATGATCCATCCGGAAGGACCCCACATGACTGCCACCGATGCGAACGCTGTGACCACCGCAGGCGGTGAGACCGAGCGATACGACATGCTCATCGACGGGGCCTGGCGGGCCGCCGCCGACCACGCCACCTTCGACTCGATCAATCCGTTTGACGGCCAGCCGTGGGCGCAGGTGCCCACCGCCACCACCGCCGATATCGACGCCGCCGTGGCCGCAGCCCGCCGAGCGTTCGACGGCGGCCCCTGGTCACAGTCCACACCACTGCAGCGGGCAACACTGCTGCGCAAGTTCGGCGACCTGATCCGCGACAACGCCGACGAACTCGCCCGCATCCAGGTCCTCGAGAACGGCAAGCTGATTCGCGAAGTCGCCGGGCAAACGCTCGCCCTCGCCAACCACTGCTACTTCTTCGCCGGGGTCGCCGAAAGCCCCACGGGGGAAACCCTCGCCAGCAGTGTGCCCAACATGCAGGTCTACACCGTCCGCGAACCGATCGGCGTCATCGCCGCCATCACCCCCTGGAACAGTCCCCTCGCACTGCTGCTGTGGAAGCTGTGCCCAGCACTGGCCGCCGGCAACACCGTCGTGATCAAGCCCTCCGAAGTCACCCCCGTCTCTACTCTCGTTCTCGCCCGCATCGCTCAGGAAGCCGGCTTCCCCGACGGAGTGATCAACGTGGTCACCGGAGCCGGACCGGCGGGCGCCGCATTGGCAGCGCACCACGGCGTCGACAAGATCGCCTTCACCGGATCCACCGCAGTCGGCAAGAAGATCGCCGTCACCGCCGCCGAACGCCTCGCCCGCGTCTCCCTGGAACTCGGCGGCAAATCTCCCAACATCGTCTTCCCCGACGCCGACCTCCCCAACGCCGTCAACGGCGTGATCTCAGGAATCTTCGCGGCCACCGGCCAAACATGTATGGCCGGCTCGCGCGTCCTCGTCCACGAAGACATCTACGACCAATTCACCCAAGCCCTCACCGAGCGCACCTCGCAGATCAAGCTCGGCAACCCCCTCGACCCGGACACCGAAATGGGCACCGTCGCATCGAAAACCCAATTCGACAAGGTGCTGCACTACATCGAAGTCGCCAAGGAAGACGGCGCCCACCTGGCGACCGGCGGCGCCCGCCCCACCGACCCGGCCTTGAGCCGCGGCTTGTTCATACAACCAACCGTGTTCACCCACGTCACCAACGACATGCGCATTGCCCGCGAAGAAGTCTTCGGCCCTGTGGCCGTCGTCATCAAATTCACCGACGAAGACGACGCCGTCCGCATCGCCAACGACACCGAATTCGGACTCGCCGCAGGCGTATGGACCCGCGACGTCGCACGCGCACACCGCATGGTCAAACGACTCCGCGCCGGAACCGTCTGGGTCAACAACTACCGCAAGACCAACTACGTAGCCCCCTTCGGCGGCTTCCAGGAAAGCGGACTCGGCCGCGAGAACGGATCCCACGCCATCGAGGAGTACACCGAGCTGAAAACCGTGTGGATCGACACCGGAAACACCATCACCGACCCGTTCAACCCACGGGCATAAGAATCCAATAATTCGAATGTGGAATACACGGTTCGACAACGGCAGTGCCGCGAATGTTCGCATGCACTAGGGGGAGTCGGCGGAGGCCCCACAACGCTCTGACCGTCTGAAGCGGCATCGACGCTCATGATCTGCATCGAAATTACCACCGCATCCGCTGATCAAAGGGCTGACGCGAGCGACCCGATCTCGAGACGGCACTGGCCTGTACCACCCCATTGCGATCCGGTGTTCGATCGACCCGGCCACCTGACCGCAACCACTTCCTCCTCCTCGAAAGGGAACATCATGACCAACGCTGTCATCGTGGACGTCGTCCGCCTCGCCTCCGGTAAGGGCAAGCCGGGTGGTGCGCTGTCGGGCACGCACCCGGTCGAACTGCTCGCGCACGTGCTCCGCAGCATCGTCGAACGCAACGGCATCGACCCCGCACAGGTCGACGACGTCATCGGCGGCTGCGTCGGGCAGGCCGGCGAGCAGGCCCTCAACATCTCCCGGACAGCGGTGCTGTCGGCCGGATTCCCGGATTCGGTTCCGGCCACCACCGTCGACCGCCAGTGCGGCTCGAGCCAGCAGGCGGCGCACTTCGCCGCGCAGGGCGTGATCGCCGGCGCC